>NZ_JBEYYT010000042.1:0-38758 GCF_040645715.1 Spirillospora sp. NPDC046719
CGCGCCGGGCCGGCACCGACCGGGTCCGGGCAGATGAGGTCGGGGTCCGCGGCGTCCCAGTCGGCGAGGAACGCGGGCGGCAGCACCGGGGCGGGCCCGCCGGGCGCCGGGCGGAACGCGACGACCGTGAGCGTGCGCGGCACCTGCCAGCCGGCGTCCCCGGCCAGCTCCCCGACCGCCTCGTCGCTGGCCGGCGGGTCCATGACCAGCAGGTCGCGCAGCCGCCGCCGGAACCGCTCCCGCTCGCCCGCGAGCTCGCCCTGCGCCCGCGCGTACCCCTGCCCGGCCGCGCAGGCGATCCGCTCCAGGAACACGAACAGCGCCTCGGTGATCGTCCCGAGGACGTCCAGCGACCAGCCGAGCCGCCGCGCGTCCTTGATGAACCGGCGGCACGCGACCTGCCCGCCGACCCGGATCGCGGTCTGGAGCCCGTCGAGGCCGCGGCCCGTGCGCGCCTCGTACGCGCCGATGCCCTCGAAGATGCCGGTCACCGCGGCCCAGTCCATGTCAGGACGGCCGATCGAGTCCACGAAATGGTGGACCGTCTGCTCGACGGCCCACCGCATCCGGCGCCCGTAGCGGCTGTCCGGCGGGCGCGCGTACTCGGGGACGAGCCCCTGGATCTCGCCGACCATCTCGGTCGCGGCGGCCTCCAGGTACGGCCGCAGCGGCTCGGCGATGCCGGCGGGCACCCGGGAGAGCGGGAACTCCGCGGCGGCGGGACGGGCGGACCGGCTCAAGACACCCTCCTGGAACTCGCGACCCCCGATGCCACTGGGGCTCCCAGCGTCCGCCGCCCGCCCCCGCGGCGCTAGGCAGGACCGAGAGGGATCCGGCCGCCGCGATTGTCAGCGCCCTGACAGTCTCCGGGCCGGATCGGCGGCGGCGTCGATGACGGTGAGGAGTTCGCGGAGGGTTTCGCGCTGGGCGTCCGACAGCGGGGAGAGCACCTCGCGGGCGGCCTCGCGGCGGGTGCCGGCGATGCGCGCGCGGACCGCGCGGCCCTCGTCCGTCGGGCGGACGAGCAGGGACCGGCGGTTGGCCGGGTCGGGCTCGCGGGTGACGAGGCCGTCCTCCTCCAGGGCGTCCACCAGCGTGGTCGCGGAGCGGGGGACGATGTCGAGGCGCCGGGCGAGGTCGGTCATCCGCAGCGGGCCGTCGGTGCCGACGATGACCCGGAGCGCGCGCGACTGGGCGGGGGTGAGGCCGAGCGGCGCGAGCCGCTCCACCTGGTGCCGGCGTATCCGCTTGGCCGCCTTCAGGAACAGGTCGGCCAGATCGTTCTCCATGCATCCGAGCCTAGCTCATAGTTGTGTGGAAATAATTATGAGCTAACCTCAGTTACGTTGAGGGTCGTCCCCCGGAAGGAGCCGCCCATGGCGAAGGACCCCACCACGAACCCCACTGCCGAGCCCGCCGCGAACCCCGCCGCCGGCACCGCCGCGAAGGCCGCCACCGGTACCGCCGCGAAGGCCGCCGCGAACGCCGCCACCGAGCCCGCCGCCGGCACCGCGCGTTCCGACCGCGCACGCATCCTGCGCCTGTTCGTCCCGTACCGCGCCCGGCTGGCCGGCGTCGCGCTGCTCGTCGGCCTGTCCGCGCTCGTCTCGCTGGCCTCGCCGTTCATGCTGCGCCACATCCTGGACGTCGCGCTGCCGCAGGGCCGCACCGGGCTGCTGTCCCTGCTCGCCCTCGGCATGATCACGATCTCGGTCGCGACCAGCGTGTTCTCCGTCCTGCAGACCTACATCTCCACCGGCGTCGGGCAGCGCGTCATGCACGACCTGCGCACCGCCGTCTACGCGCACCTGCAGCGGATGCCGCTGGCCTTCTTCACCCGGACCCGCACCGGCGAGGTGCAGTCCCGGATCGCCAACGACATCGGCGGCATGCAGTCCACGGTCACCACCACCGTGACCTCGCTCGTCTCCAACTTCACCGCCGTGACCGCGACCGCCATCGCGATGCTCGCGCTGGACTGGCGGCTCACCCTCGTCACGATGGTCACGCTGCCGTTCTTCGTGTGGATCAGCCGCCGCGTCGGCAACGAGCGCCGCCGGATCACCTCCCGGCGGCAGCGGCAGCTCGCCGCGATGTCGGCGATCGTGGAGGAGTCGCTGTCGGTCAGCGGCATCCTGCTCGGCCGCACCATGGGCCGCTCGCCCGCGCTCACCGACCGGTTCGCCGGCGAGTCCCGCGACCTCGCCGACCTGGAGATCCGCGCGAGCATGGCCGGACGGTGGCGGCAGTCCACGATCCAGATCGTCATGTCGGCGATGCCCGCGCTCACCTACTGGGCCGCCGGGCTCACCGTCTCGCGGGGCCACCCGCTCGTGTCGATCGGCACCCTCGTCGCGTTCACCACCCTGCAGACCAGCCTGTTCCGGCCGACCGTCCAGCTGCTCCAGACCGCGGTGGACGTGCAGAGCTCCATGTCGCTGTTCCGGCGGATCTTCGAGTACCTCGACCTGGAACCCGGCCTGGAGGAGCCCGCCGCGCCGCGCCCGCTGCCCCGGGCCCGCGGCCACGTCCGCTTCGAGGACGTCGGCTTCGCCTACGACGCGGACTCCGCCGCGCTCACCGGCATCGACCTGGACGTCCCCGCCGGCTCGTCCCTCGCCGTCGTCGGCGAGACCGGCTCCGGCAAGACCACCCTCAGCTACCTGGTGCCGCGGCTGTACGACGCCACGTCCGGGCGCGTCACCATCGACGGCGTGGACGTCCGGGACCTGTCGTTCGCCGACCTGTCCGCCGCCGTCGGCGTCGTCTCCCAGGAGACGTACCTGTTCCACGCGTCCGTCGCCGACAACCTGCGGTTCGCCAAGCCCGACGCGACCGACGCCGAGCTGCACGCCGCCGCCCGCGCCGCGCAGATCCACGACCACATCAGCGGCCTGCCCGACGGCTACGACACCGTCGTCGGCGAGCGCGGCTACCGGTTCTCCGGCGGCGAGAAGCAGCGCCTCGCCATCGCCCGGACGATCCTGCGCAACCCGCCGATCCTCGTCCTGGACGAGGCGACCAGCGCGCTCGACACCCAGACCGAGCACGCCGTCCAGCAGGCCATCGACGCGCTCGCCGAGGGGCGCACCACCATCACGATCGCGCACCGGCTCTCGACCGTCCGGGACGCGGACCAGATCGTCGTCCTCGACCACGGGCGCGTCGCCGAGCGCGGCACCCACGCCGAGCTGCTCGCGGCGGGCGGCCTCTACACCGCGCTGGTCTCCCGCGACGAGGACCTGACCCCCGCCGCCTGACCGGCCGGGCGGCCCGGCGGGTAGCGGGCGGCGTCCGGCGCGGCCACGGCGGCGCGCGCGCAGGAAAAGGCGATCTCCCCGGCCACCGTCAACCGGAATTCTTGGCAAAGGAATCACCGCGCCGGTCAAAAGGAACCGGATCACCGGCAATGGCGAGAAGATCGATGAGGCCGATGGGACGGTTCCGGCGGACTGTCCCGATGACCCTTTTTCCTTGATCGCGCGCGAAAAACTTGACGCGTCGGAGGTCGACTTCCGCGGCACGCTGCGAAATGGTCTCCGGCATGGATTCCCGAATTCGAACCTCCACCGCCGCCGGCCCCACCGGATGGCTGCTCACCTTTCTCTCCGCGCGGGAGCAGGGCCTGCGCCCCCACAGCGGCCTCGCGGCGGGTCCCGCGGAATGGCTGCTGGTCTTCCTTGAGGTCGAGCGGACCGAACTCGCCGCCCGGCAGCGCCCCGCGCCCGTCCCGTCCCGCCCCGGCGGCCGGGCCGAGGAGCACCCGTTCGGCCGCATGAACGCCCGCAGCGCATAGAGACGAAGGTCATGATCATCGAGATGTTCCTCGCCGCCCTGATCGGCGGCGCGATCGGAGTCGCCGAACTCGTCGCCCGCTACCGCGACAAGCCCGTGGCGGCGCTGCTGTCGCCGGGCGGCCTGCTGTTCGCCCTCGTCAACACCGGCGCGTCCGTGGTCGCGCTGATCGCCGTCACCGCCGCCGGGTGGCGGTTCGGGCTGCCCTACACGATGCCGCCGACCGCGCTGCTGGTCGTCCACGTGATCGCCGCCGGGCTCGGCTCCGCCGCCCTTCTGCGCATGTCGTTCGCCCCGGCGCAGACGGTCTCGCCGGGCACCGGGCCGATCGCGCTGCTCAACGGGATCCTGCGGATCGCCGACGGCGAGCTGGAGCGCAAGCGCGCCCTCAGCCGGCTCTCCCACAACGACCTCGCGGACCTGTCGTTCGAGCGCGACCACGCCGCGCTCGCCGAGCTCTGCTGCCACCTGCTGCGCGAGTTCGACCTGGCCGAGGCGCAGCGCCTCGGCGGCCTCGCCGCCGAGCTCAGCGCCCGCGACGACCTGACCGACGCCGACAAGCTGGACTGCTGGGGCCTGGAGCTGACCCGGCTGGTCGGCGAGCGCGCGCTGCGGCAGGCGGCCCGCCGGCTGCGCGACCGCCCGCACGAGGAGCCGGACGCCGCCGAGGACGAGCGGCTCGCCCCGGTCGCGGCCGAACCGGACCCGCCGGCCGAGCCCGCGTCGGTCCCGCCGCCCCGCCCGCCGCTCGGCAAGACCTCCCGGCTCGCGCCGCACGCGAACGGCCGGATCGAACGCAAATCGTTCAGCGATGTCTGACGCGCCGTGAGAACCGGTGTGCCCCGCCACGGGGCACACCGGTATTTCATTGCCCGCGCTATTTCGTCCGGGCGGCCACCGGCGCCGTTTCGCCCTGCTCTTCCAGAACCGCGGCGATGCGGTGCAGCGCCTCCGCCATCGAGATCATCGCCTGCACCTGCGCGGCCGCCATGAGATTCGCCGGCGACGGGTCCGCGGCCTGCGCCTCCGCCGCCGCGTCGCACGCTTGCTGGCTCCACCAATGCACCCGCCGATCCTATTCGAACCGACCATTCCGCACCGGCCGCCGCGCGGTCGCAACCGAAAGGCCCGCATTCCGTGAGCGCCCGTCCGCCCGCCCCGCGTCCCGGCCGGCCGAACGTCCCGCCGCCGCCCTGGACCGGCAAGCCGCTCCGCCGCCTCACCGCGGCCGAGCTCGCCGAGGCACTGGAGTACCTGGAGCGGCACCGTCCCGACGACGACGTCCTCGGCCGCGCGCTGGCCGGCGAGTTCGCCCGCCGCACCGCCGCCGAGCACCACGCCTTCCACTTCGACTGACCCCACTCGGCCCCCCGGGGCCGGCCTCCCGATCAGGCCGCCTCCCGGGCGCGGACGGGCTCGGGGCGCGCCGGTGCGGCGCGGCGGGCGAGGAGCGGGACGCACAGGAAGATGGACGTCCCCATGACGGCGAAGTACGGCGCCGTCCCGGCGTCCAGCAGGAACCCGCCCGCGAGCGGCCCCAGGAAGAATCCGAGCTGCCGCACCTCCGACAGCCCGAAGTAGGCGCCCTTGAGCTCGTCGGACGCCATCTCGTGGACGGCCATGTCCGGCATCGGGAGCAGGATGCCCTCGCCGGCCGTCCAGAACACGATGCCCGCGTACAGCCAGGCGAGGCCGGCCGGGCTCGCCCAGAAGCAGCCGAACGCCAGCGTGAAGCCCGCCGCGCCCGCCCAGACCATCGTGGCGCGGCCGAGGCGCCCGGACACGCGGTCGATGGGGAGCTGGAACAGCAGCGCCAAGACGGCGTTGGTGATGAACAGCGCGGCGAAGTAGCCCTCGGCGCGGTCGCCGTACCGGCCCTTCATGTAGAGCGGGATCATCGACTCCAGCTGCGAGAACACGAAGAACACCAGGACGCCGCCGGCGACCACCGCGAGCAGCCGCCGGTCCCTGAGGGTCGCGCGGAGCGCCTCCCGCGCGGACGGGGCGGACGCGCCGTCCTCCCCGGCGGGCGGCCGCAGCGCCGCCAGCTCCCGGTTCCGCAGCAGCACGAGCAGCAGGTAGGCGGCGTAGAAGGCGGCCGGGACGGCGAAGAACGCGACCGCGCCGGCGTGGTAGAGGGCGCCGCCGATCGCGGGCCCGACGATCGCCCCGGCGCAGAGCGTCATGTACCGGATCCGGAAGATCCGCCCCTCCGCGTCGGCGGCGTGGGACAGCAGCTTCTTCGCGCCCGGCTCCACCATCAGCCGCGCCGCGCCCAGCGCCAGGAACAGCAGCACGATCGCCGCCGGGTCGCTCACCGCGGCCAGCAGCCCGTACACGGCCACGTGGAGGACGAGACCGACCCGCATCAGCGGCACCGCGCCGAGGCGGTCGACGAGCACGCCGCCCGCGAGGCCGCCGAACGCGGCGGTGAGCGCGACCGCGCCGACCACCGCGCCGACGGTCGGCTTGCCGAGTCCGGTGTGCTCGCTCAGGTAGAGGGGCGCGAACGGCATGGCGGCGAAGAAGGCGACCGAGTTCAGCAGCGCGCCGCCTTCCAGCAGACGCTGCGCCGGCGTCAGCCGCCACAGTGGCGTGCGGGCGCTCATGGCTCCGATTGTGCGGCGGGGGTCCGGCGATTTCCGGCTCTCGGCCGCCGGTGACGGGGTAGGACGGGCTCATGGGACGTGATGTGAGGGTGCGCCGCGTCTACGACGGCGCCGCCGACGGGGACGGGGAGCGGGTCCTGGTGGACCGCGTGTGGCCGCGCGGTCTGGCGAAGGAGAAGGCCCGTCTCACCCGGTGGGAGAAGGACGTCGCCCCGTCGACCGAGCTGCGCAAGTGGTACGGGCACGATGTGGAGAGGTTCGAGGAGTTCCGGCGGCGCTACGGCGCCGAGCTGGAGGACCCCGAGCGCGCCGCCGCCCTCGACCGGCTGCGCGGCGACGCCGACCCGGGCCCGCTGACGCTGCTCACCGCCACCAAGGACGTCGAGAACAGCCAGGCGGCCGTGCTCGCGGAGATCCTCGGCTCCTGACGCCCCGCCCACGGCCACTACTCGCCGGTAACTGAGTATCCGCGCCCATGCGCACGGACGGGCCGGTGCGGCATCGTGGCGGGCATGAGCGAACGCGCCCCCCTCTCCGGCCCCGCCCTCGGCCGCCGCCTGGTCACCGCGGCCCGCGCCGTCCTGTGGGCGCAGGCGGCGCTGCTCGTCGCCGCCGGGACGGCGATGGTCGCGTTCGGGGAGAGGGCGACCGGCGCCGAGGCCCGCGTGGGCGCCGCGATGATGTTCCTGGCCGTCTACCCGTTTGCGCTCGCGGCCGCGGCGGTCGCGCTGGCCGCCGCGTTCCGCGGCCGGCGCGCGAGCACGCGCGGCTGGGCCGCCGGGTACGAGGCGTTCCTCCTGCTCGCCACCGGGCCGTTCGTCAACCACCCGTCCCCGGGCATCGCCGCCCTCGGCCTCTGCTCCATCCTGACCACCGCGTTCGTCATCGCCGTCATGGCGTCCCCCGTCGCCGCCGCGCGCTTCCCGGTCCGGACGGAGGAGGCTTTGCCGGCCGCGGATGATCATTTGAACCCGGCCGGGTAGGCGGGAAGGAAGCAAAGATCGTCGCGGGAGGGGACCCCATGCCGTACGGATCGGCCGCCACCGGCGGAACGCTCGCCTACACCGGATTCGCGATGGGCCATGTCTGGCTCGCCGCGGTCGGCCTCGGCCTGGTGCTGGTCGGCGCGGTGCTCGTGAGATTCGGGTTCCGGCGCGGGCGCGGGCCGCTTGAACACTGAGTTCCGGGCGCCGCGGGCGCGGTACGCGCCCTCGCGGACCCGGATCGCGCTGGCGGCGCTGCCGCTGGCCGGGTTCGCCGCCTGGGCGGTGAGCCATCTCGTCGCGACCGTCACCACCTTCCGGACCCCGCTCGGGGCGACCTGCGTGGCCTGGGGCGTGTCGTTCCTCGCCCTGTGGTGGCTCCCGGTCTCCTGGCTGGAACGGCCGTTCAAGGCGTCCGAGGAGCAGCGGGACGCCCTCGACGAGCTGACGGTGACCGTCCAGGTGCCCGTCTACAACGAGGACCCGGCCGCGTTGCGCGCCTGCCTGCGCTCGGTGCTGGAGCAGAGTCGGCGGGTGGACCGCGTCCGGGTCGTCAACGACGGATCGGCCGACGCCGCCGGCGAGCCCGTCACCTTCGACGACGTGCGCCGCGACTTCGAGGCGGCCGCGTCCGCGCTCGGGATCGGCACGTCCTGGGAGTACACCCCCAACCGGGGCAAGCGGTTCGCGCAGATGCACGCCCTGGCCGGGGACCACGCCGACGTCTTCGTCACGCTCGACAGCGACTCCGTCCTGGACCGGCACGCCGTCCGGGAGGGCCTGCTGCCGTTCGCGGACCCGCGCGTGCAGTCGGTGGGCGGGCACGTCCTCGTCCTCAACCGGACGGCGAGCCTGCTGACCCGCATGACGTGCGTGCTGTACCTGCCGTTCACGCGCGGCGTGCGCAGCGCCCAGTCGGTGCTGCGGCGGGTGACCATCAACTCCGGGACGCTGGCGTTCTACCGGGGCGACGTGGTGCGCCGCGCCGCGGGCGTGTACGAGCGCGAGCGGTTCGCCGGCCGGCCGATGCAGATGAACGACGACTCGATGCTCACCTTCTACGCGCTGCTGGACGGCGACACCGTCCACCAGCCCAGCGCGATCGCGTTCACGCTGGTCCCGCAACGGCTGGACCACTACCTGAAGCAGCAGCTCCGCTGGATGCGCGGGACCACCGTCCGGCACCTGTGGTGGCTGCGGTACATGCCGGTGACCGGCGCCGTGTTCTGGATGACGGTGAGCGAGTACCTGCACCTGGTGCTGGCGCTGCTGCTGCCGCCGGTCCTGCTCCTCGACCCCTACTACCGGGCGCACCTCGGCCCGGTGGCGTCCTCGGGCGTGCAGGTGGGGATCGTCCTGAGCTACCTGTCGGCCCTGCGGATCTTCGTCGTCCGGCGCAGCGACGAGCCGGCGTGGGCGCGCGCGGCGCTGTTCGCCTGCACGCCGCTGATCGCGCTGTGGCGCCTGTTCGTCCTGCGGCCGCTGTACCTGTACGCGATGTGCACGTGCCGCAGGGTCGGCGACTGGGGGACGCGCGGTTCCGTCGAGGTCGCGCTGGCCGCACCGCGGCGGACCTGAACCGCCGCGGCGTCAGCGGGCGGCGAGGCCGAGGGCGCGGAACGTGACGCGCTGGTCGAACCAGAGCAGCCCCACGGTCGCGGCGGCCATGCCCGCGGCGAACGCGAGGTGCGCGGCGGTGCCGGTCACGTCCGCGCCGGCCACGCCGAGGACGAGGTGCAGCCCGGCCCGCAGCGCGATCAGCCCGAACGCGATCAGACGGGTGCGGCCGTTCTTCAGCATCGCCTTGACCAGCTTGATCCGGCGGCGCAGCACCGTCAGGCCGACGACGGCGTTCACCGCCGCGATCGCGACGACGGCCATCCACGCCGAGTGCCACACGTGGCAGATGTCGTACGCCGCGCCCAGCACGCCCTCGAAGGCGAAGAACCAGACCGGCAGCGGCCTGACCGTGTCCAGCCCGTCCGGCCGGGCGGGCTGGACGGCCTGGACGGGCTCGGCGGCGGCCCGCCGGCGGGTGGAGATGGCTTGCATGTCCGCTCCTTCGGGTGCCCTGTCCTGCTGACGACCCGATCGTGCCGCGCGGGGCGGCACCGGCGGCAGAGCCGTTACTCGCAGGTTCGACCGGGACAAATGTCCTGATGCGCCGGTGCCGTCGGGCCGCGTGAGCATGGCGGAGCCGATGCGGCGCCCCTCCCGCACCCCTACCTCAGCCGGCGGCCGAACCGGCGATCAGGACCCGGCCGGTCGATCGAACTCTTCCTGCCGATCATCGCCACCGAGCAGCGCCATGGCCATCTGCTGGATCGAGCGGGTGAAATGGCGGGGGTCGTCGGGCGGTGTCACCCGTCGAATCAGGTCGCCGTCGAAGACGGCGAGCACACCATGAGCGAGGAAGTCCGCGTCGAGGTCGGGGCGCGCTTCTGCGAACAGCGCACTGAGATGGCGGTGCCAGAACCGGTAGCTGGGATCGTCGTACTTGTCCTCGGCGCATGCTTGCTCGTGTGCGGTCAACAGGACGGCGTTGCCTTCGGCGATCGCACCGAGTTCGTCGAGGAAGGCGAGCAGCCGTCTCCGGGCGGGTGCTCCGGGCCCCAGGGGCGGCGGTCCGTTCCTGATCGCGTCGCGTAGCTCGCGAGACCGTTCCTCTAGCAGTGCCTGCAACAGTCCGGCGCGGTTGCCGAAGCGACGGAAAACGGTGCCCTTCCCAACTCCGGCGAGAGCGGCAACGCGATCGAGCGAAACATGCTCCCCGCCGCCTTCGGCCAGCAGCCGCTCGGTCGCCTGGAGCACAGCGCGGCGGTTGCGGGCCGCGTCGGCGCGTTCGGCGCGCTGTTGGGCCATCGGCGCTCCCACTGAGGCGGACTATCGGTCCGGATATGTTACCGTACGCTAACCGGACCAACAGTCCGGATGATGCCGCCAACGGAGGAGACTCTGATGGACATGCCCGCGCTCGTCGTCGACCCCGACGCTCCCGGTTCCCTGCGTCTCGGGACGGCCGCCGAACCGCACCCCGCGCCCGACCAGTTGGTGCTCGATGTGCGGCACATCTCGCTCAACCGCGGCGAGGTGGCGTTCGCCGGACGGCTTCCAGCCGGAACGGTGCACGGTTACGACGCCGCCGGTGTCGTCGTCAGCGCCGCAGCGGACGGCACCGGACCGGCCGTAGGCGCCAGGGTGGCGGCGTTCGGCGCCGGAGCATGGGCCCAGCGGATGGTCGTGGAGACCAGCGCGGTGGCCGAAGTCCCCGCCGAGGTCGACCTGGCCGACGCCGCCGCACTGCCGATGGCCGGTCTCAGCGCGCTGCGCACGCTGCGCTCCCGCCCGATCCTGGGCCGGCGGGTGCTGATCACCGGTGCGGCCGGCGGCGTCGGTCGATATGCCGTCCAGCTGGCGGCCCTCGGCGGTGCGGACGTCATCGCCTCAGTGGGGTCGGTGGCCCGCGGCAAGGGCCTGAGCGAACTGGGGGCCGACCAGGTCGTGGTCGGCCTGGAGGGCATCGACCGGCCCGTCGATCTCATCCTGGACACCGTGGGCGGGCAACAACTGACCGCGGCCTGGCAACTCCTCGCCCCGGGCGGTGACGTGCAGAGCATCGGCTGGGCATCCGACGAACCGGCGGTGTTCGCGCCGCACTCGCTGTTCTCCCTCGGCCCGGCCAAGACGATCAGCACGTTCGGCGACGTCCACGAGGTCGGCCCCGACCTGGCCACACTCCTGGGATTCGTGGCGGCCGGGAGGCTCTCCCCAGAGGTCGACTGGCGTGGTGGTTGGGAACGCGTCACCGAGGCGGCCCAAGCACTGCTGGACCGGCGCATCGCCGGCAAGGCGGTGCTGGACGTGGCACCGGCGGCCGCCGACTGACCCATGGACGCAGCCGGGCGGTGCCTCCGCGAGGGGGACCGGGGCGGGGTCAGCTCGCGCTGGCGAGCGCGGTGGCGTGCGCCGTGACGAGGCCGCGCAGCGCCCCCTCGCTCGCCTCGTCCGCCGGAGTGAGGACGAAGAGCCGCTGGTCGGAGCCGTCCAGCGCGGCGAGCATGTCGTAGTCGAGCGTCATCAGCCCGGCCGTCTCGTGCCGCAGGCGCTTCCTGCCCCGGGACCGCTCGTGGACGTGCTGGTCGTCCCACCAGGCCGCGAAGTCGCGGCTCGCCGCGCGCAGCTCCCCGACCACCTCGGCCAGCCGCGGGTCGTCGGGATACCGGGCCTGGTTGACGCGCAGGTTGCCGACCATCTCGCGGGCGAACGCCGCCCAGTCGACGTTGGTCTCGCGGACCTCCGGCACCAGGAACAGCATCCGGGCCGTGTTGTCCATCTCGTCCTGGCCGAACTTCCGGCCGAACAGCGCGGCCGCCGCCGCGTTGCGGGCCAGGATGTCGAACCGGAAGTCCATCACGTAGGCGGGCAGCAGCGGCATCCCGTCGAGGAGGGCGCGCAGGCTCCCGCTGAGCGGCGCCGGGACGTGCGGAGGCGGCGGCGCCTCACCGCGCGCGATCAGATGCAGGTGGACGCGCTCGGCCGGGGACAGCTGGAGCGCGGCCGCGATGCCGTCCAGGACGGCGGAACCGGGCGTCCCGACCCGCCCCTGCTCCAGCCGGACGTACCAGTCGATGCTCACGGCCGCGAGCTCGGCGACCTCCTGGCGGCGCAGGCCCGGCGTGCGGCGCCGGCCCAGGTCGGGGAGCCCCACGTCCGCCGGGCGGACCCGTTCCCGCGCGGCCCGCAGGAAGGCCGCCAGTTCGCCGCGTCGTGCCGTCATCCCCCTAGCATCGCGCACCCCCGGCGCGGTGAGCGTGGCACTCCGCGTACCAGGATGCGGACGACCTGTACCGGCCTCCGGGACGCCGGGATCGTTGCGGCCATGAGGAAACGAACCTTCACCGCATTGACCGGCACCGCCCTGGCCGTCGCCGCCACCGCCGCCACCGTGACCGCGGCGTCCGCCCAGACCGCCCCCGCCTTCGGATACCACAAGGTGCGCGACGGGATCCCGAAGCAGGCCGGCCGCTTCCGCGTGACCAGCCCCGACCTGGCCCGCGGGACGTTCCCGGCCGCGTCGTACGCCGACTCGTTCGGCTGCACGGGCGGGAACGTCCCGCCCCGGCTGTCCTGGTCCGGCGCCCCCGCCGGGACGCGGAGCTTCGCCGTCACCATGTTCGACCGCGACGCCCCGACCGGCAGCGGCTTCTGGCACTGGTCGGTGCGCGACCTGCCCGCCACGGCGACGTCCGTCCCGGCCGGTGCCGTCGCGGGCGTCAACGACGCCGGGACCGCCTCCTACCTGGGCCCCTGCCCGTCCGTCGGGGACCGGCCGCACCGCTACGAGATCACCGTGCTGGCCCTGGACGTCGCGGACGCCGGCGTCCCCGCCGCCGCGAGCCCGGCGCTGGCGTCCTTCACCATGGGCTCCCACGTGATCGCCACCGCCCGCGTCACCGCGACCGCCGCCCGGTGACCGGCGGGCGTCCGCCCAGTTCCCGGCTACTTGACGCTCACCCGCAAGTAGCCGAGACTGGGGGACCCCGCACGGAAGGGCCCCATGGACGCGACACGGACGCGCGGCGCGTCGACCGAGACCCACACCGCGCTCTACCGGCAGCTCGCCGGCGAGATCGAAGCGCGGTTCCTCGCCCCGCTCGACGCGCTGCTCGACGGCGCCGCGCTCCCGGACGGCACCGAGCCGCTCACGGCGCTGCGCCGCCGCCTCGACGCGGACGCGCAGATGTGGGCGGCGCAGATCCTCGGCCCCGACCCGGCCCTGGCCCGGTCCGCCGCGGCCCGCGTGCTGGCGGCCGTCCAGCCGTTCGACCCGGACCCGTCCTGGTGGCGGACGCCGTTCGGGCGGGCCGTCGTGCGGCTGATCGGGCACCCCGGCCGCGCCTCGGTCAGCCGCTCCGTCGCCGGCGCCATGCTCGGCATCACCCGCCAGGGCGTCCAGGACCTGGTCAACCGGGGCAAGCTCGCCCGCCACCCGGACGGCGGCGTCTCCGTCGCCGCCATCCGCGACCGCGCCGCCCGGTGAACCCGCTCGAGATCCTCGACGCCGAGGCGCGGCGCGCACCGTCCCCCCGCCTGCACGCGTTCCCGCTGCCCGCCGAGTGGGGCGTGACGCTGCACCTGCTGGACGAGTCCGTCCACCCGACCGGGAGCCTGAAGCACCGGACGGCGCGCGCGCTGTTCCGCCACGGCCTGCGCACCGGCCGGATCCGGAGCGGCACCACCGTCGTCGAGGCGACCGGCGGCAACGCGGCCGTCGCCGAGGCGTACTTCGCGCGCCTGCTCGGCCTCCCGTTCGTCGCCGTCATGCCCCGCCGGTCCGCCCCCGAGAAGATCGAGCGCGTCCGGAGCCACGGGGGCACCTGCCACCTGGTGCATCCCCCGCTCGCCATTTACGACGAGGCCCGCCAATACGCGGACGACCGCGGCGGCGTCTACCTCGACTACCTCGCCAACAGCGCCCGGGCCGTCTCCGCCGCCGAGGACGACGTCGGCCGCGCCCTCCTCGACCGCGTCACCCCGGAATGGGTGGTCGTCGGGGCGGGCAGCGGCGCGACCTCGACGGCGATCGGCCGCGAGATCCGCCGCCGCGGCCTTTCCACCCGGCTCGCCATAGCCGACCCCGAGAACTCCGCCTACTTCCCCGGATGGGCGTCGGGCGCCGACGACTACGCGACCGGAATGCCGTCCCGCATCGAAGGCATCGGCCGCCCCCGGATGGAGCCCGGTTTCACTCCGTCGCTGGTGGACCTGGTCATCCCGGTGCCCGACGCCGCGAGCGTCGCCGCGATGCGCGTCCTGCGCGAAGTGACGGGCCTCCGCGCGGGACCGTCCACCGGAACCGCCCTCTGGGGCGCTTTCCACCTGGCCGCGAAAATGCGCCGCGAAGGCCGGCGAGGCGCCATCGCCACCCTGATCTGCGACGACGGCGCCCTTTACGAGAACACCTACGGCAACGACGCCTGGCTCGCCGCCAAAGCCCTGAACCCCGCGCCGCACCAGGCCGCCTACCCCCACTTCCTCAAGACCGCCGAACTCCCCCCACCCGAATGACGAAGACCGCCCGGAAACCGCTGTGCCCATGCGCCATGATCTGCCCATGACTTGGGGCATCGGCGGAATTCCGCGCCCGGGCGTCCGGCCGTCGGCCAAACCCGTCCTGTACCTGGACATCGACGGCGTCCTGAACCCCGAGGCGCCCAGCCGTCCGGAGGATTTCACCGAGCACCTGGGAGGAGCACGCCAACACCTACATCGGCCCGCTCCTCGGGCTGCCCGAACTGCCGTACGTGGCGCTGTCGGCCTACAGGTGCCGGCCCGACGACCCCAGGCTGCCGGTGACGCAGCTTCCGAGGATGCGGAAATGGGCGCCGATCCTCCGTCACGCCGACGGGCGGCGCTTCGCCTGGCTGGACGACACCATCCCGTTCAGAGCGCGGCGCCAAGCGTGGCCGTGACGGTGCTCGGGGGGCGCGGTGCGAATACTCACTCTTCCGGCATTGTGGACATAAGCCGCTGGTTGGCATGGAATGGGGGCCATCGCCGTCGAGGGTGAACGGAGACGTCCATGCCCGGGATCACGCAGCGTTCGACGAAGGAACCGGCCGTGAAGACGCGGTTCCTGTCTCATGGAACGCTCAAGATCACCGATGTCGCGGCCAGCCGCCGGTTCTATGAGGAGGTCCTCGGGCTGGAGGTCGTCCAGCCGATGAAGGCGGCGCTCTATATTCGCCTCGGTGGCGACCACACCTATGTGTGCGTGGAATCGAAACCGGACCGGCCGGATATGCCGCTGCTCTATCACAATGGACTGGACGTGGGCAGCGATGAGGAGGTCGACGAGGCGTACCGGGCCATCCGCGAGGTGGCGGACGAGTACGGCGTCAAGGAGCTGAACAAGCCGGTGCGGCAGCACGGCGTGTACTCGTTCTACCTCAAGGACCTGGACGGGAACTGGTGGGAGATCGGGCATCTGCCTCCCGGCGGGTACCGGTTCCGCTTCGCCGACCCGCGCAACGACCTCACCGGGCGCACGGACCTGACGGCCGCGGAGATCAAGGACGTGTTCGTCAACCCCCGCATGGAGGAGTGACCGCTCAGCGGGTGCGGGCGACCTCGGCGGCGACGGCGCGGAAGGCGGGCAGGGTCTCGCTCTCGTCCGGGTTGAGGAACGTGCTCTTGACGATCACGACGCGGTACTTCGTCGAGACGTAGATGAGCTGGCCGCCGAGGCCGCTGGCGTAGTAGCCGTCCTGGCCGTCGATCCACCAGCCGAGGCCGTAGGACGGGTTGACGCCGGACGGCGTGCCCACCTGGGACACCCAGGACGCCGGGACGACGCCGCGCCCGCCGTCCAGCATGAGCTTGCCCATGCGGGCGAAGTCGCGGTCGGTGGCGTAGATGCAGCAGTAGCCGAGGGCGTCGCCGTGCGAGTCGTTGCCGACGTACGCGGTGCCGGCCATGCCGCCCGGCCCCCAGATCTTCTCCTGGAGGTACCGGTAGTACGGCTCTCCGGTGGCCCGCTGGAGGACGAGGGCGAGCACGGCGGTGTTGAGGCTCGTGTAGTTGAACTGGGTGCCCTGGTCGACGGCCTTGGTGCGGGTCGCGGCGAACTGGAGGGTGCTGTAGAGGCCGAGGCTGACGCCGACGTGCAGCGGGACGTCGTCGACGGTCTCGTTCCACCCGATCCCGGACGCCATGCGGAGCAGGTTGCGGATCGTCACGGACCCGTAGGCGGTGTTGGCGAGTTCGGGGACGTAGGCGCCGGCGGTGTCGTCGATGGAGCGGATCCTGCCTTCGCCGAGGGCGACGCCGATGGCGTCGGCGGTGTAGGACTTGGCCATCGACCAGGACTGGAACAGCGAGTCCTTCGAGTAGCCGGGCGCGTACCACTCGTCGAGGATCCGGGTGCCGTCGAGGACGAGGAAGCCCTGTGCGGCGCGGTTCAGGTAGTCCCGCACGGTGTGCGTCTGACCGTTGTAGGTGTAGGTGACCTTGCCGAGGTCGCGGGGGTCGCTGGTCAGCTCGACCGGGTGGGCGGACGGGGTGAGCCGGTCGAAGTTCGGCGGCTCCGCCGCTTCGAGGGCGGACGCGGTGGACGGCGAGACCGGCGGTCCGGGCGGTCCGGGGGCGGCGAGGGCGGGCGCGGCGGTGAGGCCGAGGGCGAGGGCGGCGGCGAGCGCGAGGGCGGCGGGCCTGCGGCGCATGGGGGCTCCCGGGGGGTGGGACGGGCGGGCATGCGACGTCGAATCGAATAGTGATCGTTTCGGATTCGGTCTACCGCGACGGTATTCCGGCCCGCCGCTCCCGGCTATGGCCAACGGTGACAAACCGTGACGTGGAATGCGCAGGACGGGTAAGGGGAGCGGATGCCCGAGCTTCCTGACGTCGAGGGGTTCCGCCGGGTGCTGGCCGCGCACACCGGCGCCCGGATCCGGTCCGTGGAGGTGCGCGACGCCGGGGTGCTGCGCGGGGTGAGCGAGGGGCGGCTGGAGCGCGCGCTGCGCGGACACCGGTTCGATCAACCGCGCAGGCAGGGCAAATGGCTCATCGCGCCCGCCGAGGGCCCAGTGCTCATCCTGCATTTCGGCATGACCGGATCGCTGTCGTGGCATTCGGCGGGGGAGCCCGAGCACCGGCACGACCGGGTGGTATGGCGGTTGGACGGCGGCGAGCTGCGCTTCCGGGACATGCGCAAGCTGCAGGGCGTCCGCCTCGCCCGGGACGAGCGGGACGCCGGGCGCCTGCTCGCCGACCTCGGACCGGACGCGCTGGACCTGTCCCGGAGCGACCTCGCCGGACGCCTCGGAGGGCGGCGCGGGCGGCTCAAGTCCGCGCTGACCGACCAGTCGGTGATCGCCGGGCTCGGGAACCTGCTGGCCGACGAGATCTGCTGGCGCGCCCGGATCAACCCGCTGCGGGAGGCCCGCGACCTGGACGAGGACGACATCGGGGTCCTGCACAGGGCCATGCGGCGCGTCCTGCGCGAGTCGATCAAGGCGGAGCGGGTGCCGCCCCGCCGGACGTGGCTGACCGGGGCCCGCGACGATCCCGGGGGCAGGTGCCCGCGCTGCGGGACCCCGCTGTCGCGGCGGCGCGTGTCCGGCCGGACGACCGTGTGGTGCGGCTACTGCCAGCCTTCGTGACCGGCACGGCTGACCGGCACGGCTGATCGGCCCCGGCTGACCGGCTCGGCTGACCGGCCCCCGGTTGACCTGCGCGGATGAGCGGGCGGATGGGTGGCCGGAGGGTCCCAGTGGCCTTACCTGCCGGGGCGGCTGTGGTCGGGTGTGCCGAGTTCGACTAACTTATTGCGAGTAGGTCGCAACTGCGGCTTCTGTGCGTCGTTGAGCGTGAGTGGGTGGGCATGCACATTCCGGACGGATACCTCAGTCCGCAGACCTGCGCGGTGGGCTACGCCATCGCCGTGCCGGCCTGGGCGGTCGCGGTCCGCCGCGTGCAGCGCGTGGTCCGCAACCGGCACGTGCCGACGCTGGCCGTGCTGGCCGCCGTCAGCTTCCTGGTGATGATGTTCAACATCCCGATCCCGGACGGCACCACGGCGCACGCGATCGGCGCGACGATCATCGCGATCCTGCTGGGGCCGTGGGCGGCGGTCCTCGCGGTCAGCGTGGCGCTGGGCTTCCAGGCCCTGCTGTTCGGCGACGGCGGCGTCCTGGCGTTCGGCTTCAACTGCGCGAACATGGCCGTCCTCGCGCCGTTCGTCGGGTACGGGGTGTACAAGCTGATCGCCGGACGGTCCGAGCTGACCGCGCCGCGCCGGGCCCTCGCCGCGGCCGCCGGCGGGTACGCGGGGATCAACGCGGCGGCGTTCGCGGCGGCGATCGAGTTCGGCGTCCAGCCCGACCTGTTCCACAACTCGGCGGGCGCGCCGCTGTACGCGCCGTACCACCTGGACCAGACGATCCCCGCGATGATGCTGGCGCACCTGACCATCGCGGGCATCGCCGAGGGCATCCTGACCGGCGGCGTCGTGGCGTACCTCCAGCGCGCCAACGTCCCGCTGCTGCGCGTCAACCACGCGGGCGTCGCCGTGCCCGGCGAGAAGGACATCGGGTCCGGCGGAAGGAACACCGGGCGGCGCCGCGTCCGGCCGCTGCACGTCGCGCTCGGCGCGGTCGCGGTCATGGCGGTCCTCACCCCGCTCGGCCTGCTCGCGCCCGGCGGCGCGTTCGGCGAGGACGCCCCCGAGGACCTCGACCTGCACAAGTACGGGCTGTCGGCGGTGCCGAGCGGGCTGAACAAGTACAACGGCTTCTGGCACCACGCGCTGTTCAACGGCTACGACTTCACCTCGGACGCGCACCCGACGCTCGGCTACATCGTCTCCGCCGTCGTCGGCATCGCGATCGTCGGCGCCGCGATCTTCCTGATCACGATGGCGGTCCGCTGGGCCGCCGGGCGGCGCGGCGCGTCCCAGGAGGCCGCGACGGGCGAGGCGCGGTCATGAGCGAGCAGGCCGTCTCCGAGCGGGTGCAGGTCCCGCAGTGGCTGCTGCAGGGCGAGCTGGCGATGTGCCCGTGCGGGTGCGTCGGCAAGCGCAAGAAGGGCAGCTACCTGCGCAAGACGCTGAACGGCGGCGCGGGGCTGCTGCGCCAGGTGATGTTCAGCGACGACACGGCCCGACAGGACGGGCTGCTCCAGCGGATCGACCCGCGGGTGAAGTTCGTCTCGGTCATCGTGCTGCTGGTCGCGGCCGGGCTGGCCCGCAACATCCCGACGCTCATCGCCGTGTACGCGGTGACGCTGGCGCTCGCCGCCGCGTCGAGGCTGCCGGTCGGGTTCTTCATCAAGCGGGTCTGGCTGTTCGTGCCGATCTTCACGGGGATCGTGGTGCTGCCCGCGACCCTGTCCGTCGTGACGCACGGGGACGTGGTGCTGACGCTGTGGCACTGGCACGGCCGCGCCGAGGGGTTCACCAGCCAGGGCCTGACGTCCGCGGGCCTGGTCGTCAGCCGGGTCGCGGTGTCGATCTCGCTGGTGGTGCTGCTGACCCTCACCACGCCGTGGGTGCGGCTGCTGGCGGCACTGCGCTCGGTCGGCGTCCCGCGGATCTTCATCCTGATCATCGGGATGGCGTACCGGTACATCTTCCTGCTGCTCAACACCGTCACGGACATGTACCAGGCCCGGACGTCCCGTACCATCGGGGCGGCCAAGCACGACGGCGGCGCCCGCGCCTTCCTCGGCGCCAGCGGCGGCGCGCTGTTCGGCAAGGCGAACCAACTGTCCGAAGAGGTGCACCAGGCGATGACGGCGCGCGGCTACCGCGGCGACGCCAAGACCCTCCAGTCGTTCCGGCTGGGCGGCCTCGACATCGCCGCCGCCCTCTGCTGCGCCGCGCTCGCCGCGGCGATTCTCATCGGGGACCGTCTCCTTGGAAGCTGAACCGCACGCCGCACCGCAGGCCACAGGCGCCACAAGCACCACGGACGTCACGTTCGAGTGCCGTGACGTCAGTTACTCCTATCTCGACCGCTACCCGGCGCTGGACAAGGTGTCGCTGACGGTCCGGCCCGGCGAGCGCGTCGCGCTGCTCGGCGCCAACGGCTGCGGCAAGTCGACGCTGCTCAAGCTGCTGGACGGGCTGGTCTTCCCGAGTTCCGGCGAGTTCACCGCGTTCGGCCACCCGGTCACCGAGGACACCCTGGAGGACGAGCAGTTCTCGCAGGCGTTCCGGTCCCGCGTCGGGTTCGTGTTCCAGAACTCCGACGCGCAGGTGTTCTCCCCGAACGTCCGCGAGGAGATCGCGTTCGGCCCGCTCCAGCTCGGGCTCACCCCGGACGAGGCGTCCGCGCGCGTCGACGAGGTGCTCGCGATGCTGGACATCGCGGCGCTGGCCGAACGGGCGCCGTTCCAGCTGTCCGGCGGGCAGAAGAAGCGCGTCGCGATCGCGTCCGTGCTGGCCACGAACCCCGAGGTGCTGCTGTTCGACGAGCCGACCGCGGCCCTCGACCCCCGCTCCCAGTACTGGCTCACCGACCTCATCGAGCAGCTCGGCGCCGCCGGCAAGACGATCGTGCACGCCACCCACGACCTGGACGTGCTGCCCCGCATCGCCGACCGGTGCGTGGTCTTCTCCGAGGAGCACCGGATCGTCGCCGAGGGCGCGCCGGAGGAGGTCCTCGCCGACCGCGACCTGCTGCTGTCGGTCAACCTCGTCCACCCCGGCTCCCGCCTCCCCTAGCCCGCCACCCGCTCCCACCTGGGGTTTCCGGCGGATGCGCGCGGGCACGGTCCACTCGTTGCCATCGTGGGACCAAGCACGGGGACGGGAGGCTCGCAATGACGGCGTGGTACGGATCCGGCGGGATGGACCCGTTCGAGGAGATGCTCGCCCGGTTCTTCGGGACCCGGGCGCATCGGCGGCCGACCGAGCGGATCAACCTCGCCCGGCTGATGAGCGAGCCCGCGCGCGAGCTCGTCCGGGACGCGGCGACGCAGGCGGCGCGGTGGGGCAGCCGCGACCTCGACGCCGACCACCTGCTGTGGGCGGCGACGCGGCAGCAGGGCACCCGGCACTGGCTGGAACGCGCGGGCGCCGACCCGGACGCGATCCAGCACGAGATCGAGAACCACGCGTACCGGGGCGAGCCGCGCGACGTCCAGCCCGAGCTGACACCGGCCGCCAAGCGGGCGCTGCTGGACTCCCACCAGGTGTCGCGCGCGCTCGGGTCGTCCTACATCGGCCCCGAGCACCTGCTGTTCGCGCTCGCGCTCGACCGCGGGTCCAGCGCGGGACGCATCCTGGACGCGGCGCACGTCACGCCGGACTCGCTGAAGTCCGCGGCCGGGGGCGGCGGGCAGCCGCCCGCGAACGGGGGCGGCGAGGGCCGGTCCGACACCCCGACGCTGGACGAGTTCGGCCGCGACCTGACCGCGCTGGCCCGGGAGGGCCGGATCGACCCGGTGATCGGCCGGGACGAGGAGATCGAGGAGACGGTCGAGGTCCTGTCGCGGCGCACCAAGAACAACCCGGTGCTGATCGGCGACCCCGGCGTCGGCAAGACCGCGATCGCGGAGGGCCTCGCGCAGCGGATCGTGGACGACGACATCCCGGAGACGCTGCGGAACAAGCGGATCGTCCAGCTCGACCTGTCCGGCGTCGTCGCGGGCACCCGGTACCGGGGCGACTTCGAGGAGCGGCTGAAGAAGGTCGTCGACGAGATCCGCGAGCACGCCGACGAGCTGGTGGTGTTCATCGACGAGATCCACACGCTCGTCGGGGCGGGCGGCGCCGAGGGCGCGATGACCGCCGGGAACATGCTGAAGCCGGCGCTGGCGCGCGGCGAGCTGCACGTGGTCGGCGCGACGAC
Source organism: Spirillospora sp. NPDC046719 (assembly GCF_040645715.1). Classification (NCBI taxonomy): domain Bacteria; kingdom Bacillati; phylum Actinomycetota; class Actinomycetes; order Streptosporangiales; family Thermomonosporaceae; genus Spirillospora; species Spirillospora sp. NPDC046719. Next base: position 21,739 of record NZ_JBEYYT010000042.1, read on the forward strand.
GGTGGACGAGTACCGCCGCAACATCGAGAAGGACGCGGCGCTGGAGCGCCGGTTCCAGCCGATCATGGTGCCGGAGCCGTCCGTCGACGACAGCATCGAGATCCTGCGCGGGCTGCGGGACCGGTACGAGGCGCACCACCAGGTCCGCTACACCGACGAGTCGCTGGTCGCGGCCGTCGACCTGTCCAGCCGGTACCTGACGGACCGGTTCCTGCCGGACAAGGCGATCGACCTGATCGACCAGGCGGGCGCGCGGGTGCGGCTGCGGTCCGGGACCCGCGACGGCGGCCGCCGCGAGCTGGAGGACCGGCTCGACCGGCGGCGCCGCGAGAAGGACCAGGCCGTCGCCGACGAGGACTACGAGAAGGCGAAGGAGCTCCGCGACGAGATCGGCCGGCTGCAGAGCGACCTCGCCGGGATGCGCGACGACCACGAGCCGGTCGGCGTCCCCGAGGTGACGACCGAGGACATCGCGGAGGTCGTGTCGCGGATCTCCGGCGTCCCGGTGACGCAGCTGACGGAGGCGGAGCGGGAGCGGCTGTCGCGCCTCGAGGAGCACCTGCACGAGCGCGTCATCGGCCAGGAGGACGCGGTCGCGGCGGTCGCGCGGGCCGTCCGGCGGTCCCGCGCCGGGATGGGCGACCCGGACCGCCCGATCGGCGGGTTCCTGTTCCTCGGTCCGACCGGCGTCGGCAAGACGGAGCTGGCGAAGGCCCTTGCCGAGGCGCTGTTCGGCAGCCAGGACCGGATGATCCGGTTCGACATGAGCGAGTTCCAGGAGCGGCACACCGTCAGCCGGCTGATGGGCGCGCCGCCCGGCTACGTCGGCTACGAGGAGGCGGGGCAGCTCACCGACGCGGTGCGGCGGCAGCCGTACTCGGTGATCCTGCTGGACGAGATCGAGAAGGCGCACCAGGACGTGTTCAACGTGCTGCTGCAGCTGCTCGACGACGGCCGGCTCACCGACGCGCAGGGCCGCACCGTCGACTTCCGCAACACCGTGGTGATCATGACGAGCAACCTCGGCTCCGACCTGATCACCGGGCGGACCGAGATCGGGTTCGGCGGCCGGGAGGGCGAGGACACCGTGCTGCGCGACCGGATCATGCGGCGGCTGCGCGAGTCGTTCCGGCCGGAGTTCCTCAACCGGATCGACGAGATCATCGTGTTCCAGCGGCTGGAGGCGGGGCAGCTGCGGCAGATCACCGACCTGCTGCTGGACGAGACGCGCCGCCGGCTGCGCGCGCAGGGCGTGACCGTGTCGTTCACGCCGGAGGCGGTCGACTGGATCGCCGAGCGCGGCCACCAGCCGGAGTTCGGCGCGCGCCCGCTGCGCCGCACCATCCAGCGGGAGGTGGACGATCAGCTCTCCGACCTGCTGCTGTCCGGGGATCTCGCGCACGGCCGGCACGTGGAGGTGTCCGCGGCGCCCGGCGGGCTCCAGTTCGACGTGTCCACGTCGGCGACGCCGTCGGACCGGGCCGTCACGTCCCGCTGACGCGTCGGCCGCCCGCCTGCCCGCCGAGGCTTCCGTCTTCCGTGACGGCGGCGGCGCGCCCTTCCGTGACGGCGGGCGTCGGGGCGGTCTTCCTCCCGGGCGACGGTTCCCTTGCGGCGGGGGCCTGAAGCGGTCGGTGCCGGGCCATCATGACGGGACCCGGCACCGGGCATATAGGGCACATGCCGACGCGAGGAGGGCGTGTGCGAGCGCGAAGGAGCCTCAGGCCGGCGTACGCGCTGACCCTCGCCGCCGCTGCGGGCGGCGTCCTGTGCGCCTGCGGAGGCGGAGGCGGAGGCTCGGGCGCCTCACCGACCCCGACCAGGACGACCGCGTCCCTGCCCCCGGCGACATCGCCGCCGACGTCGTCACAGCCCTCGCCGGCGCCCACGGCGTCCACGCCGCCGGGGACCCCCGGGACCCCCGGGACCCCAGGGGCGGCCGGGGGCGGCTCGGGCCGCTGCCGCACGGACGGGCTGAAGGCCGGCATCAGCACGGCGGGCCCGGCGGCCGGGCAGCGCTTCGCGTTCCTCACCCTGACGAACACGTCCGGTTCGGCCTGCCGCGTCCGCGGCTACGTCGGGATGCTGCTGCTCACGGCGTCCGACCACCCCATCCCGACGAACCTGGAGCGGCTCTCCCCGCCCGGCCCGCAGACCATCGTCCTCCGGCCGGGGGGCAGTGCCTACGCGCGCCTGCAATGGACTATCGTCCCGGGGGCGCGCGAGCCCGCGCACGGCGCCTGCGCCCCCACGCCAGGGCTGGCCTGGATCACCCCGCCGGACGAGCGCGCGCACCTCGTCGTCGCCTGGAACCAGGGGGTGGTCTGCGGCGGTGGCCACGTCTCGACGACCCCGCTGCGCCCCGGCCCGGCGCCTCGCTGACGGCGAACTATTGCATAATGCAATGGATCCGGCTGGGGGAGGAGACCGGGAGTGCCGCGACGCAACGCCGTCCCGTACGGGTACCGCCGCATCGACGACGCGCAGGGGAACTACGTGACCCAGCTCCCCGTCGAACCGCAGGCGAGCGTCGTCCGCGAGATCATCAGCCGCGCGGCCCAGGGCCAGGCGATCGCCGGGATCCTGCGCGAGCTGGAGGCGCGGGGCGTGCCGGCGCCGCGCGGCGGCCCCCGCTGGTCCTGGACGGTCGTGCACGACATCGCCCGCAACCCCGCCTACATCGGACGGCCCGCCGGCGGCGCCGACCCCGACGACCTCGACCGCGTGCACTGGACGCCGCTGGTCCCCGACCAGCTGTTCTTCACCGCGCAGCGCGCCCTCGCGCCGCCGCCGGGCGGCTCGCCGGACCGGTACCAGCTGATCGGGCTCCTGCTCTTCGCCCTCGCCCCCTGCCGCGAACTCCTCGCCGGCTACCTGCCGCCCGTCGGCTGACGGAATACGCCCAGGGTGTATTCGGAATTCGGACGCGCGCCGGCGGGCGTCCGGCCGATGCGCATGGCCAGCGGATTTACCGGGCGCTAACCGATAACGGGCCGCGGCGTGCGGTCGCTTCTTTCCCGCAAGCGCCGTGGAAGACCGGAAGTGGTCGCCGGAAACATATATTCCGGTGGTTATCCTGCTGCTTCGCGCGATTATCGTGAAGGTATCGGGGTCAAGCAGGAGGAGCCTGCATGCGGTGGCAGCCCGCCCGTCTGGTGCTCGCCTTGGCGCTCGGGCAGGCCGTCCTGGGTTTCTCCGCGGCGGGCGCCCGCGCCGACGAGCCGTCCACCGCGCCCGGTCCGACTCCGTCACCGACCCCGTCATCGACCCCCTCGGTGGACGCGCAGACGCTCTACTGCCTCGACTCCGGTAATGCCAAGGCGATCGTGGACGCCGCCGTCAAGCTCGACCCGAAGCGCCTCCTCAAGAAGGGATCAGGGAAGGGCCATCTGATCGGCGCGGACGGTCGCGACGTCACCATTGACGTCTGGCGCGACACCGACCCGGAGGCGTTCAGCCGGGCGTGCGGCGCGCTGGTCGCCGAACGGAAACTGCCGAAAATCCCCGCCGAGAAGTCCGGCCACTGGTGGAGCGGCGTCCCGCCATGGCTCTCCAGCCCGCTCGGCGCCACGCTGCCGGTCGTCATCGGTGCACTGATCCCGCTCGCCGGCACCATGGTGACGTCCGGCCGGGCCGACCGCCGGCGCGCCGCCGAGGCCCTGCACGGGGCCGTCACCGCCGCCGCCCCCGCGGCCCGCGCCTGCCTGGCCGCCTGGAGCGACGGCGCCGGACGCGAGCAGCAGGCGGAGATGGACGTGACGCTGCGGAACCTCGCGGCCGAACTGCGGTCGGCCGGGCGCCGGCACTGGACCTGGAAGCGGCCGGCCGCCGTCGCGGAGGCGCTGGAGGAGTTGAGCGCCGAGATCGGAGCCGCGGACTGGACCGAGCCGAGCGGGCGCGGCCGGCAGGCGCGGGCGTTCCAGGACAGGCTGGAGGCCGAGCACGACCGGGCGCTGCGGGTGGCGGCGGCGCTCGAACGGCCGCTGCTCGGCTGGTGGAGGATGCGTAAGGCATGAACGCGCCGCCCGCCCCCGGCAACCCGTTCCTGCTGCCGGACCACAAGTTCTCCGCCGGAGCGCCGCCGTTGAACTGCGTGCATGCCGACCCGTGCCCGTACGGCTGCCATGTCCACGTCGGGCGGTTCCGCGAGTGCTTCACGGCGTTCCAGGAAGCCGTCCGCGACCTCGGCGCGCTGCAGGAGAGCGGCCTGCTCGCCGCGGTCGGCGGCCCGACCCAGTGCGGCAAGACCTCCCTGATCAACCGGTGCGCGGCCTGGGCGAAGCGGGAGCTGAACCGGATGCTGATCGACCGCGAACCGGTCCGGGCGGTGGTCATCGACCTCACCCATGCCGGGTCGCGCCAGGGGGCGGAGGGCCTCACCGCCAAGATCGCCGCACGCATCGTCATGGAGGTGAACGCGCAGGCCACGGGGCTGCTGCGGACCGGCGTCACCGAGTACAGGCCGGCGTCCCCGCTCGGCGGGGACCGGCCGCCCGACCTGGACGACCTCATGGTGCACCTCACCAACACGATGGCTCCGCGCACGGTCCTCATCCTGCTCGCCCCGCCCGCCGACGACGTCCGCGTCCTCGACCCCTACTGGGACGCCACCTGCAGGAAGATCATCTGGCTGGTGGAGAGCACGGACCCGCAGTTGCGGGACAGGTGCTGGGAGAAGTGGAAACCGGCCGGCGGCGCCCGTTCCTGCCACCTGGACATGAAAGGGCTGTGCAAGGGCGACGTCAAGAAGTTCGCCGAGGCCCGGGCGGGCGCCTTTGTCGGGGAGAACGCGCCTCCCGTCGACGGACGGAATCATCCCAAACTTCACCAGAACGCCCTGGAAGCCCTCACCGCACTCTATGGAGACCCGCCAATGGTACAGATAGGTTCAATCCAGAAATTATTGTATGGCGTTTACGATTTCCATTTGCGTGCAGGTGGGACTCCTGACACCATCATCACGGGGGCGGACATCATGAGTTATGTCCGCCTGCTCGCGGAGGGCGGCGAGGGGTGATCGGAATGACCGCTGCACAGGGCGGCGCCGTGCCGCCGATCGATGACAATCCCTTTCCGTTCCGCCTGGCGGCGGAGAAGCAGGATCTCGGGGAACCGGTCGTCACCGTCGAGACGCCGCAGATCACCGAGGCCCGCCGGTTGCTGGACGCCTACCTGGGGCCGGACGGCGGCCAGGGAATGGCGGTGGCCGTCTGCGGGCAGAACGGCACGGGCAAGACGCATCTGCTGTTCGAATTGTTGCGGACGGTGCGGGAGCGGCCCGACGGGTCGCAGTGGATTTATGTCGAGGGCCAGGGCGGCGAGTTCGCCGATCTCTACAAACACAATTTCCTCGACCAATTCGATCGCACCGAGATTCTCCGCTGGATCCGCGAGCACTACGCCCGCATCGTGGCCGACTGGCTGGACGGCACCGGGTTCCCCGCCGACATCCGGGACCGGCTGCGCGCCGGGGACATCGACCCGCAGCGGTTCGTCGCGCAGTTCAACCTCGAGGAGAGCACCTTCCTGGCGGCCCTGAACGAGAGCCTCTCCGAGGTGACGGCCAACGACCAGTACGGCACCGCGCTCATGCTCCTGCTGCGCAGCGACATGAGCGCGGCGGTGTGGGACTGGCTGCGCGGCGAGCATCCGAGCCCGCTGCTGGCCGAGCGCGGCATCGACACCCCCATCGACTCCGACGCCGACGCGCTGGAGGCCATGGGCGTGCTGACGCTGCTGTGCCGGGGCGTGGACCGCCGCCCGCTCGTGCTGGCCGTCGACCAGATCGAGAAGGTGCTGCCCAGCGCGAGCCGGCCGGACGACACCACGGTGGCGGCCCTGTACGAGCTGATGGACCTGATGGTCCGCCGGGGGGTGTTCCTCGTCCTGTCGGGCCAGCCTCCGCTGCTGACCGCTCTCGGCACCCAGGGGCGGGAGCACCACCTCACCTCGGTGATCGAGACCGGCGGGCTGACGCCCGCGGAGGTCCGCGAGTACGTCGGGCGGTGCGTCGAGCGCACCCGCTACGGCACCGGGAGCAGCCCGTTCTCCCCGGACATCTGCGACTACATCGCGCGGGTCGCCGAGGGCAGCATCCGGCGCGTGGTGGAGATCTGTCACGAGTGCTACCGGGAGTCGCTGCCGACCGGGGAGATCACGCAGTCCATGGTGGCGGCGGCGGCGCGCGGCAAGGGCCGGGCCGCCCAGGGCGAGGTGCGGGACGCGATCGCCGCCGAGCTCGACGAGCTGGGGCTGCGCTTCGAGACCGGCCATCCGGTGGGCCCCGCCGACGGGCCGCGCGCCGACTACTGGATCCCGTCGGTCGGCGCCGGGTGCGCGCTGTTCCTGACCGAGTCGCTGCTGCGTCCCGAGGAGGCCGCCGCCCTGGTCGAGCGGGCCGGCCGGGTGCGGGCCGCCGCGCCCGGATGCCGCACCGCCCTGATCGTCAACGACTTCGCCTCCAAGGCGGTCCGCGACGCCGTCCGCGACCACTTCACCGAGCCGGTGCTGCCGTACCGGGCCGAGACGTTCCGGGCGGAGTTCGCCCGCCTGCTGCGCACCATGCTCGACCAGGTGGAGGCGGCCGAGGGCGACCTGCGGGCGGTGCGCGGCACGCTGCGGCGGCTGGCGGCCGCGCAGGACAGCACCCGCGACCACGTGAAGATGATCGGCTACGAGCTCACCGCGATGCAGACGTCGTTCGAGCGGCAGCTCACCGAGCTGGCCCGCGAGCTGCGCGGCGGCGAGCCCGGCGAGGCGGAGTCGCCGCTGCCGGACGCGGCCGAGCGGCTGTTCGGCGAGGTGCTGGAGGACCTGGAGCGGCTGGGCGGGCTGGAGGGGACGCTGGCCGCGGCCTTCGGCGAGCACGCTCCGGCGGCGGAGGCGGACCTGCTGCGGCTGCAGCGCGGGGACGTCGTCCGGGCGCTCGGTGTCGCCGCGGTGGCGCGGACGGTGGTGACCGCGTTCCGGGACGCGGTGCGCGACTGGGGCCGCGAGTCGGGGGAGCCGCCCGGCCGGGAGCGGTCCCGCAGGCTGGCCGCCCTGTGCCGCAACTACGAGACGGTCATGCAGTACCTGCCGATCCAGCAGCTCGGCGCGCTGACGCAGCTCGCCGACGGCGGTCCCGCCGGCCGGGAGCCGGGGCTGCCCGGACGGACCGGCACCGACACCTACCGCCTGCTCGCCGACCTGGGGTTCCAGGTGCGGCGGGCCTTGCTGCCGGTCGCGTAGCCGGCCCGCCTCATCGCTCCTCGGTGCCGGAATCCTCGCGCAGGAGTCCGGCGACCAGGTCGCCCAGGCGCTCGTCGGCCTGGCTGACCCGGCTCTGGTTCATGGTGACGCCGACCAGGTACTCGTTCCGCTTGAACCGGTAGTAGTAGACGGCGCCCTGCTCGACGTCCAGCACGATCCGCAGCAGCCGCCCGCGCACCGCCTGCCGTGCCACCTGCCCGAGCTGCCGCGCCTGCGACTCGAACCTCTCGGCGAGGCCGCGGTAGTACGCACGGGTGGCGTCGGCGGGCTCGCCGGGCGGGCGTCCCGCGCTGATCCAGTGGTTCTCGAACACGTCGGCCTCGGCGACGACCCGCCCGTCCCGTCCGTGCGCCAGGTAGGCCAGCTCCTCCGGGTGCAGGGCCTCGCCGAGCCAGGTGGCGGGCGGCTCGCCCGGCCCGGACCACTCGCGGCGGCGCGGAACGGCCTGCTCCACCCGCTCCACCCGCTCCACCTGCTCCACCCGGGCGGCCTGCTCCGGCGCCGCGAGGGGCTGCGTGCCCCGGGCCTGGTCGCGGTCCGGAAGCCAGCCGCCCGGATTCTGCGACGGCAGGCCGAGCCAGTCGCGCAGCCTCGTCGCCATCTCGCAGGTGAACCGGTCGGCGTCGCGGACCAGCGGGACGGACGGCAGCGACCGCGGCGGTTCCCCCGCCGCCGCGGCGGCCGTGCCGAAGACGATCCCCACGATGTAGTTCTGCGGCGTCACCGCCACGCCGAGCATCGCGCCCTGCTGGGCGTGCAGCACCATCCGGATCAGCCGTCCGGTCTCGGCGCGGCTCAGCTCGCCGTCCAGGTCGGTCATCATGAACGCGAACTGCTGCTCGGCCGCCTGGTAGCGCGGGCGGCGCTGCGGCACGGCCCCCGGCAGCGCCGCGGCCACCTCGGGAAGGTCGAGCACGTCCACCGCGAACTCGTAGACCTCCCGGTTGCACTTGGCCAGGTGGTGCGGCGCCCCCGCGCGGCACATCCAACGGCGCATCTCGTCGGCCCTGGGCGGTTCGGCCGCGAGGCGGTCGGACCACATGTGCACGCTCTCGGGGAGCGTGCGGGTCTCCTCCATGTCCTCTCCTCCTGTCATCCCCCGTCAAATGAAAGGCACGTCCAGATAGAGCGCGGCGGGCCACGGTCCGGCGCCGTCCGACTCCTCCTTGCGCGCGGCCTGCGCCGTCTCCACGGCCGCCAGGGTGTACGGATGGGTCCGGCCGAGCAGATCGAACGCGTCCTCCGCGGTCTGCTCCGCGGGTCCCCGCGCCTCCTCGAACCGGCCCGCCGCGGCCAGCGCCCGCGACCGCAGCAGCGCGGCCACCATCGTCCACGGGTGCTGCTCGCCGAGCAGGTCGGCGAGCGCCGGGCCCGCCTCCCGCGCCTCGTCCAGCGCCTCCCCGACCGGACCGGCGCCGACGGGACCGGCGCCGGCCGGGCCCGCCAGCAGCAGCGCGGCGCGGTTCAGCCGGCACGCCTGGACGAACGGGTGGTCGGCGGCGTAGGCGGCGGCGAACCCGTCCCGGCACCGGTCGACGCGGTGGACCGCGTCGGCCAGGTCGCCGGCGATGCCCTTCTCGACCGCGTAGCTGAGCGCGGCGGCGAGCGTCGAGGGGTGGCCGCCGCCCCGGAGCGCCCGCAGTTCGCGCAGCGCGGCGTACGCGCCGCCCTGGCGCGCGCCCTCGACCGGCTGCGCGACGACGTCGCGGCGGTTCCGGAGGGCGATGGCGTGGCTGCGCTGTGCCTCCATCAGCGCCGCCCGGTCCGGACCGGGTGTCTCGCGCATGGTGCGCAGGAGCCCGTCCAGGTGCCAGTACGCCCGCTCCCAGTCGCCGGTGGCGCCGAGGTAGTCGCCGATGAGCCGGCTGATCCGCAGCGCGAGCCAGTCCCGCTCCCCGAACTCGTCCTTGCGCTGCGTCCATGCCGCCCGGGCATGCCGGAGGGCCTGCGGGTACTGGCCCATGAGGTGGAACGCCTCGGCGAGGTTGACGCGGTTCAGGACGGTCTCGGGGTGCGTGTCGCCGAACAGGCGGAGCGACTCGGTGTAGACGCCCTGGATCTCGGCCAGCGCCTGGTCGAACCGCCCCAGTCCGCACAGGGCCCCGGTCAGGCCGCGGCGCTGCACCAGCGCCCAGTGCACGCCGGCCGGCCCCTCGTCGCGCAGGAGGGCCAGGGCGCGGCCGCCCAGCTCGTGGGCGCTCCCGTACTCGCCCAGCGCGAGATGGATGCTGGCCGCCTCGCGCAGCAGCCTGCCCTTGAGCAGGTCGTCCGGCCACGCTTCGAACAGCGGCTCCAGCTGGGCGAGCTGGTCGCGCAGAGCGGGCGGGCTGTCGACCGTCTTGTTGAACCGCGCCTGCTCCACCACCCAGCGGCGGATCCACGGTTCGGTGCGGTCGGCGGCGCCGGACGGCCCGAGGTGCCGGTGCAGCTCGGTGAGCAGGCCGGCGTGCCGGCGGATCGACCCGCTGACGGCCGGCGGCACCGTCTGGGCGAGCGCCTCCAGCACCTGCAAGCGGCGTTCCCCGTCCCGCCCGGCGGCGCCCAAGCGGGCGCGGAGGAGCTCCTGCACCGTCCGGTGGAGGCGCAGGATCGGCTGCCGCTTGCGGACGACCTGCGCCAGCCCGTAGCGGGCGCAGATCCGCAGCACCTGGTCGAGGATCATGCTGTCCTCGCGCAGGATCCCGCCGTCGTGCTCCCCGGCGGCCTCGCTGAGCTTCGCCAGGAAGGGGCGGGACGACAGCAGGGGATGGCCGACGCCCTCCGGGGCCAGCCAGGCGCACATCTCCAGCAGCCGCACCGCGATCCGCTCGAGCGGCCGGTCCTGCTCGCCCTCCCCGCCTTCGTCCTCCAGGGTGCGCAGCGTCACCTCCAGGCACGCGTCCGGGACCGTCGCGCGCTCCGCCAGCAGCGGCCCGAGCCGCTGGGCGTACTGCTCCGCCGCCAGCCGCGCCGCCTCCTCGGTGGAGGCCGAGCGGCCGGCGCGCCGGGCCGCCTCCTCGGCGATCCAGGCGGAGGCGAGCTGGACGGCGAGCGGCAGCCCGCCCAGCGTCGCGGCGAGGTCGCGCGCCTCCTCGGCGGCGAGCCCGGCGACCCGGGCGCGCAGCACCTCGGCCCCCGCCTCGGCGCCGATCGGCGCGAGGCTCGTCGTGCCCGCGGCCACCGGCTCGTCCGCGGCCACCGGCGCGGCTGCGGCGTCGGCCGGGCCCGGACCCGCGGGCCGGGCCGACCGGCAGGTGACGAGGACGTGGCCGGGGCCGCCGTCGGGGACCAGATCGCGCAGTGCGGCGAGGTCGGGCGCGTCGTCGTAGATGAGCAGCCAGCGGCCCCGCTTGGCCCGCAGGTGCCGCACGACGGCCGCGACCTTGTCGCCGACCGGCTGGAACCGTCCCCCTCCGGGCGGCGGCTCCTCGCCGGCCAGCGTGTCGGCGAGCTCCGAGAGCCCGAGCCGGACCAGGTCGGTGGTGCGCGCCGAGATCCACCAGACGATGCCGTAGTCGCCGCCGAACATCCGCAGGTACTCCAGCGCCATGCCGGTCTTGCCGATGCCCGGCGGGCCGTCCAGCACCTGCGGTTCGCATCCGCCGGCGGCCTGCGCCAGCAGCCGGTCGCGCAGCTCGCCGAGCTCCCTCTCGCGTCCCCGGAACGGGGCGCGGACCGGCGCGGAGAAGTTGGTGAGCTGCTCGCGCCGCCGCCCCGGCGGGAACGACGGCGCGGGGCCGCGGCCGTCCGGGGCCGGGGCGGACGGCCCTTGCACCAGCCCCAGCCGGCTGAAGAGCCGCAGCCGCACCTGCCCCTCGTCGTCGCCGCCGTCGCGCAGGACGAGCGGCCGGACGTCCGCCGGGACCTGCGCGAGGTCGGCGCCGGGCGGCAGCAGGAGGAGGAACCGGTCCTCGTCCCGCGCGAGGCCGGGCGGGAGGTCCGGCGGCAGGGGCTCCTCCGGCGCGGCGATCCAGACGGTGCGGCCGCCGGCCCCCTCGCCGGGGGCGGCGAGGACGGCGTCCTCGCCGATGCCGAGGAGCTGCTCGCGCACCCAGTCGGCGAGGGGGCGGTGCGGCCAGGTGTGCACGATCGTGAAGGGCGCCGTGCGCGGCTCGTCCGGCTCCTCCGCGGCGGACGGGCCGAGCGCGGTGTTGTAGTTGTCGCGCAGGTGCGCGGACAGCGCCGGCGGATCGGCGATCCGCCCGCCGGTCAGCGCTTCGGCGAGCGCGGCGTACGCGCGCACCAGCGCCGAACCGGCCTCTTCGGCGAGGACCGCGAGGACCCTCCGGTCGGCGTACCGGGGGACGAACGGGATCCGCACCGGCGGGCCGGCCGTGTCCGGTGCGGCGCCGCCGCCGGCCGCGAAACCGGCGAGCCGGTCCGCGACCTGCTCGGGCGGCAGCCGCCCCGCCGGAGCGTCCCCGTCGCGCGGCTCCACCTCGACGGGCAGGACGCGCATCCGGGTGACCGCCAGGGTGGCGACGTCGTCGGCGATCTCGAAGGCGCCGTCGACCGACTGCCGGGTCGGCTCGTACAGCACCACCGTCTGGTCGGCGCCGCGCGCGATCACGTCGAGGATGTCGGGGTCGTGCCCGGTCGGGGCGTCCACCAGCACGTGGTCGTAGCCGGAGGCGTCGATGGCCTCGCGCAGCCGCCGGATGAGGGGGCCGCGCGGCTCCTCCCAGGGCAGGGACGGCATCCGGAGATCGCCGTGCGGCGCGGGCCGCACCAGGTCGATCGCCTCGGTGCCGGGCGGCAGGCAGCGGTGCGCCCGCCACGCGCCGGCGCCCTCGGTCAGCCCGTCGAGCAGCCGGCCGAGCCCGGCGGTCTCGTCGGACGGGCCGAACTCGAAGCGGCTCAGGTAGTCCCACGCCGACGGGCTCTCCCCGCTCCAGTCGACGATCAGGACGCGGGACCCGCCGGCCGCGAGGATCAGCGCGGTGTTGGCCACGGCGGCGGTGCGGCCGAGCCGCGAGCCGGGAGCCGTGAAGACGGTGCAGTCGACGCGGCGGCCTCCCGCCACCGCGCGGGGTCGGTTCATGCGTCCTCGTCTCGTTCCGGCGGCTCGAACACGCCTTCGTCGGTGAAGCTGCCGTAAGCGCAGCCTCCCTCACGGTGTTCCCGCAATGCGCGCACCAGCGCGTGTTCCAGCACGGATCCGGCCGGGGACGGCAAAGACGCCGGGTCGATTCCGGAGAGGTCCACCAGATCCCGCCGCCCGGCATCCGTCATGTCCTCACCGCCTGTGTCCGGACTGGCCCACCATCGTAGGCATGGGCGGACTTTACACAAAGATCTTAACGGGGAAATATCGACGAAGTCGCGTCATGTGACACGGACGCGGGCGCGCGGCCCGAAGAGACTGGATTGGATGACTGACCGCAATATTGACCGGAAACGGCCGGAACTCGGTGCGACGCCCTTTCGGCAGTTCATACTGAAGGTGCACAGCCGCTGTAATCTGTCGTGCCGATACTGCTACGTGTACACGACGGCCGACCAGCGGTGGCGGCACCGCCCGCCGGTGATCTCCCGCGAGGCGGTGGACGCGACGGCCGCGCGGATCGCCGAGCACGCCCGCGCGCACGCGCTCGACCACGTCGCGGTGATCCTGCACGGCGGGGAGCCGCTGCTGGCGGGGCGGGACCGGCTGCGGTACGCGGTGGAGACCGTCCGCGACGCCGTGCGGGACGCCACCGGCGGCGCGACCCGCACCCGGTTCTCGGTGCAGACCAACGGCACGCTGCTGACCCGCGAGTTCCTCGAGCTGTTCGACGAGCTGGGCGTACGCGTCGGCGTCAGCCTCGACGGCGGGGCCGCCGCGCACGACCGCGCCCGGCGCACCGCGCACGGCGGCAGCCACGCCAGGGTCGCGCGGGGGCTGGCCGCGCTGACCGGGCCGTCCTTCCGGCACCTGTTCGGCGGGCTGCTGTGCGTGATCGACCTGGAGCAGGACCCGGTCGCCGCCTACGAGGCGCTGCTGGCGCACGCGCCGCCCGGCATCGACCTGCTGTTCCCGCACGCCACCTGGGTCGATCCGCCGTCCGGGCCGCCGGGCGCGTACGCGCGGTGGCTGGTCCCGGTCTTCGACCGGTGGTTCGGCGCGGCGGTGCGGCCGGCCCGGATCCGGATCTTCGAGGAAATGATCAACGTGCTGCTCGGCGGCACCTCCGCGGTGGAGGGGATCGGGACGACGCCCGCCGGGATCATCGTCGTACAGACCGACGGGCGGATCGAGCAGTCCGACACTCTCGGCGTCGCCTGCGAGGGCGCCGCCGATCTCGGTCTGGACGTGTTCCGCGACGATTTCGACGCGGCGCTGCGGCATCCCGCCACCCGCGTGCGGCAGCGCGGTGCGGCGGGCATTCCGGCGGAATGCGAGCCGTGCCGATGGGCGCGCGTGTGCGGCGGCGGCCTTTACCCGCACCGCTACGGCGCCGTTGACGGATTCGATCACCGCTCGGTCTACTGCACCGACCTGGACGCGCTGTACGGCCACATTCGGTCGGCGCTCACCGGGCGCCTGTCCGAAATCAGCGGCGCCTTCGTCCGGTGAGACCGGAAGCGATGCCCTGATCAAGGATTCGGCATAATCCGATTCACAATTCCGCGCGCGCGGCCGCCGATTGTTTCGCCCGGACCGGCGCGGGACCCGGGTCGGCGGAAACGGCCGCCGCCGGGCGAGTGCGCCCTTCCGCGCCGCCGGACGGCGCCGGGGCGCGCGCCCGCGCCGCCGGGCTGACTACGATGAGGCGGCAGTCCCGTGCGCAGACCGCTCCATCACCGAAGGCCCCCGCGCGCAGGGCCCCCGCCTGTTCGACCTGGCCTCGGACGACGGCGTGCTGCTCGGGCCGCCGGGCTCACCGGCCCGGAGCTCGCCGCGATCGCCGCCGGCGCGCCGCTGGACCTCGACGACCCGGCTGAGGCCGCCGTGCTCCGCCTCACCCGGGCCCTCGTCACCGGCGACGTGGACGACGCGACATGGGCGGCCTGCGTGCCGCCGCTGGACCGCGAGACCGTCTTCGAGCTGACCACCCTCGTCGGCTACTACGCCACCCTCGCCCTCCAGATGCGCGTCTTCCGCGTCTGACGCCCGCCGCGTCGCGCACACTGGTCGTCCACGCGGGCGCGACGGAAGGCGGGACGGCATGGGAGCAGGGGGCGGCCGCCGATGAGCGCGCGACCCCGGACCGCGGCCCTGTCGCCGTGGCGGTTCATCGTCGTGTTCGGCGTCGTCTCCCTGCTCATGGACGTCGTGTACGAGGGCGCCCGGTCGATCACCGGGCCGCTGCTGGCCTCGCTCGGCGCGTCCGCCGCGGTCGTCGGCGTCGTCACCGGCGCGGGCGAGGCCGCGGCGCTCGGCCTGCGGCTGGTGTCGGGCCCGCTCGCCGACCGCACCCGCCGGTTCTGGGCGCTCACCATCGCCGGATACGCGCTGACGGCGGTGTCCGTGCCGCTGCTCGGCCTGGCCGGCGTCCTGTGGGCCGCGTGCGTCCTGGTCGTCGCGGAACGCGTCGGCAAGGCCGTCCGGTCCCCGGCCAAGGACACGCTGCTGTCGCACGCCACCGCCACCACCGGCCGGGGCCGCGGGTTCGCCGTGCACGAGGCCCTCGACCAGATCGGCGCGTTCGTCGGCCCGCTGACCGTGGCCGGCGTCCTCGCGGCCACCGCCGGGGACTACGCGCCCGCGCTGGGCGTGCTGGCCGTCCCGGGCGTCGTCGCGATGGCGATACTGCTCTGGCTCCGCGCCCGCGTCCCCGCCCCCGCCGACTACGAGCCCGCCGCTCGCGAGGACGCGGCTCCGCAGGGGCGGGACGCCGCCGTCCCGGCACTGCCGCGCGCCTTCTTCGTCTACGCGGCGTTCACGGCCGTCACCATGACGGGGTTCGCGACCTTCGGAGTGCTGTCGTTCCACCTCGTCCAGCGGCACCTGCTGCCCGCCGACCTCGTACCGGTCGTGTACGCCGGGGCCATGGCCGCCGACGCCGTCTCCGCACTGGCCAACGGCTGGCTCTACGACCGCGTCGGCCCGCGCGCGCTCGCCGTCCTGCCCGTCCTGTCGGCCGCCGTGCCCGTCCTGGCGTTCACCCGGTCGCTGACCCTGGCCGTCATGGGCTCGCTGGTGTGGGGCGCCGCCGTCGGGATCCAGGAGTCCACGCTGCGGGCGGTCGTCGCCGACCTCGTCCCGTCCCGGCGGCGGGCCACCGCCTACGGGATCTTCGCCGGCGTCCTCGGCGTGGCCGCCCTGGCGGGCGGCGCGCTCACCGGCGTCCTCTATGACCAATCGGTCACCCTGCTGGTCGCGGTGGTCGCCGCCATCCAGGCCGCCGCCCTCGTCCTCCTCGCCGTCCTGCGCGGCCGGACCGCCCCGCGATGAGTACCCGCCCCACCTGCGGGAAAGACCTGCGCGAGCGGACCCCGGGCCGGGGCCCGCCGCTGACGGTCGCGCGCCGAGCGGAAAGGACCTGCCATGCCGTCAGATCCCGAACCCGCGCCCCGCGAGGACCCTGGGACGGACGAGCACGCGGCCCCGCCCGTCCCCCCGGACGCCGATCCCATGGTCGTCGTCGACCAGCTGCACGTCACTTACCGGGTGCTCGGCGCCGAGGCCGACACCGGCAGCTCGCGCGTCCGCCGCCTGCTGCACCGCAGCCGGCCCCGCCCCCGCGAGGTCCACGCCCTCCGCGGCGTCTCGTTCGTGCTGCGCCGCGGCGAGGCGGTCGGCATCGTCGGCACCAACGGCTCCGGCAAGACCACCCTGCTGCGCAGCATCGCCGGCCTCCTGCCCGGCGACCGCGGGCAGGTCTTCACCTGCGGCCAGCCCGTCCTCCTCGGCGTGAACGCCGCGCTCATGAACGACCTCACCGGCGAGCGCAACATCGTCCTCGGCTGCCTCGCCATGGGCATGCCGCTGAGCGAGGTGCGGGAGAAGTACGACGACGTCGTGGAGTTCTCCGGGCTCGGCAAGTTCGTCGACATGCCGATGAGGACCTACTCGACCGGCATGGCGCAGCGCCTCCGGTTCGCCATCGCCACCGCGCAGACCAGCGAGATCCTCATGATCGACGAGGCCCTGGCCACCGGTGACGCCCGCTTCCGCCGGCGCAGCGAGGACCGGCTGAAGGAGATGCGCGAGCAGGCCGCCACCGTCATCCTCGTCAGCCACAGCCTCGGCACCATCGAGGAGACCTGCGACCGCACGATCTGGCTCGACCACGGCCGGATCCGCATGGACGGCCCGTCCGCCGACGTAGTGGCCGCCTACCGAGACGAACACGAGTGAGACGGCCGTACCGCCCGCACTCTTTGAGCCCCTGGATCGCAGGTCGGAGCGGCCTTCCTGACCGCCGCCGTTGCGGCGGGCGGGCGGGTGCTGCGGCGCCGGGGGCTGGGCGGGGCGAGCGGGCGGGTGCTGGGGCGTTGGGCGAGCGGGCGTTGGGGCGCTGGGCGGGGCGAGCGGACGGGCGGGCGTTGGGCGAGCGGACGGGCAGGGGTTGGGCGAGCGGACGGGTAGGGGTTGGGCGTTGTGCGAGCGGATGGCGTCCGGCGGGGGCGTTGTGCGAGCGGGCGGGCGTTGTGCGAGCGGGCGGGCGTTGTGCGAGCGGGCGTTGGGGCGATGGGCGGGCAGCGTTGGGGTGATGGGCCGGCGGCGTTGGGGCGGGAAGGGCTCCGAGTGGCGGAGAGACGGGAGATGAGAGATCGGCGAGAGGGGTGTTCGGGTGGTGGGGTGGCGCTTGCGTACGGGGCCGCCCCTCCAAAGTCAAGGGCGCCTTCGGCGTCGCTTCGCGAT
>NZ_JBEYYT010000043.1:0-19571 GCF_040645715.1 Spirillospora sp. NPDC046719
CCGCCGGGCACGGGAAGGGCCCGGCGACCGCCGGGCCCTTCGCTCACTGCGCGAGCTGCCGCTTGACCTCCGCGGCGACCCGCCCGCCCTCGGCGCGCCCCGCGACCTTCGGGTTCACGACCTTCATGACCTGCCCCATCGCCCGCGGCCCCGCCGCGCCCGCCTCGGCGATGGCGTCCGCGACCAGCGCGGTCAGCTCCTCGTCGGACAGCTGCGCGGGCAGGTACTCCTCCAGCACCGCGCCCTCGTCCCGCTCCGCCTGCGCCTGCTCGGCGCGGCCCGCGTCCCCGAACGCCGTCGCGGCCTCCCGGCGCTTCTTCGCCTCCCGGGTCAGCACCTTCACCACGTCGTCGTCGGACAGCTCGCGCGACCGCTTGCCGGCGACCTCCTCGTTCTTCACGGCCGTCAGCGCCATCCGCAGCGTCCGCGTGCGGACGTCGTCGCGCGCCTTCATCGCCGCCGACAGGTCGGTCTCGAGCTTCTCCTTCAGGGCACTCATGGTCACATCATGCCCGCACGAACCCGGCCGCCTCATCAGGATTACCGCGAGGTGCCCATCTCTGGAACCATGGGAACCAGAGAAGGGAGAACCGTGCGAAAGATCTACGCCGCGTCCCTCGGCCTCCTGGGCGCGGGCGCCGCTACCTTCGGGTACGCCTCGGTGATCGAGCGGAACTGGTTCCGGCTCCGCCGGTTCGACGTGCCGGTGCTGCCGCCCGGCCGCCCCTCGGTCAAGATCCTCCACATCTCCGACGCGCACCTCACGCCCGGACGCTCCCGCCTCATCCACTGGGTCCGCTCCCTGGACGCCCTGGAGCCCGACCTCGTCGTCAACACCGGCGACACCCTCTCGCACCGCGACGCGATCGGCCCCTTCCTGGACGCCCTCGGCCCGCTCCTGGACCGTCCCGGCGTCTTCGTCTACGGGTCCAACGACCTGTACTCCCCGATCTTCAAGAACCCGCTGCGCTACATCTGGCGCACCAGCAAGTCCGACTACAAGCGGCACCGCCGCGAGCCCGACCTGCCCTACCGCGAGCTCGGCTCGTCCCTGCAGGCCGCCGGATGGCTCGACCTGAACAACCGCATCGGGCGCCTCAAGGTCGGCGAGCTCGACGTCGAGTTCGGCGGGATCGACGACTCCCACATCAACCGCGACCGCTACGACAAGGTCGCCGGCCCCGTCGACCCGCAGGCCGACGTCCACCTCGGCGTGATGCACTCGCCCGAGCCCCGCAACCTCGACCGCTTCGCCGCCGACGGCTACGACCTCCTCCTCGCCGGCCACACCCACGGCGGCCAGGTCTGCGTCCCGTTCTACGGCGCCCTCGCCACCAACTGCGGCATCGACCGGCCCCGCGTCAAGGGCCTGCACCGGCACCGCGGCTCCTGGCTGCACGTCTCCGCCGGCCTCGGCACGTCCCCGAAGGCCCCCATGCGCTTCTGCTGCCCCCCGGAGGCGTCCCTCCTCACCCTCGTCCCCCGGTGAACTGGCGGACCTCCCGCCTCCAGGCCGCCCTCTACGACGCGGGCGTCCACAACCCCACCGTCTCCCGCCTGGCCGCCCGCGCCCTGTGGGGCTACGACATAACCCACCTATGGCGCAGCCTCGCCATCCGCCCCGAGGGCCCCACCCTCGACATCCCCTGCGGCGGCGGCCTGGCGCCCCCTACGGGCCACCACGTCTCCGCCGACCTCTCCCCGGCCATGCTCCACCGAGCCCGCCGCCGAGGCGCCCGAACCCTCGTCCAAGCGGACATAACGAACCTCCCCTTCCCCTCGGCCACCTTCGCCACCTGCCTCACCTACAACGGCCTCCACTGCCTTCCCGACCCCGCGGAGGCCGTCTCCGAACTGGCCCGCGTCCTCCGCCCGGGCGGCACCCTCCGGGGCACCACCCTCGTCCGCGGCACCTCCCCCCGCCACGACGCCCTCTTCGCCCTCATGCGCCGCCTCGGCCTCTTCGGCCCCTCCGGCACCACCGCCGATCTCCACGCCTGGCTCACCGCCGCCGGCCTGACCGACATCGCCCTCACCCCGTCCGGCGCCGTGACCGGCTTCACAGCCCGAAAATCAGGGACGCAGCACTCCCGAACATCCGCTAAAGTGGTCTAGGCGCCGGGAGCACGTACGACTCCCGGGCAGCCACCACCGGGGTGTAGCGCAGCTTGGCAGCGCGCTTCGTTCGGGACGAAGAGGTCGTGGGTTCAAATCCCGCCACCCCGACAGATAACGCCAGGTCAGAGGCCGGTTCTCCACCAAGGAGACCGGCCTCAAGATCTTTTGTCCGCGATCCGTCCGCGAACCCAACCGTCACCCCCGAACACCGTCCGCCACGGACCAGCACTGAGCGGATTTTGCTCCACCGCTTCCGCGTTCAGATCCACGCCCCCGTCCGCACGCGTCCAAGCACCCTAAACGGACATAGCTCCGCGTTCCCAACGGGCCAGTAGAAGACCCAACGTGGCCGCTGCCCAGGACAGTGCTCAACACTCGCCTTGGGCATAACTCCCAAGGGTCGTTCCTCGGACTACGGGGCCGCCATGAGCAAGAACCTCGGTACGCTCGTTCGATCTGCCCGCGTCGCCCACGGCTGGACGCAACGCGACCTCGCCGACCACCTTCACTGCTCTCGCTCGATCGTCTCGCGCCTGGAGACCGGCGCACAGCCCTTGGACGACGTTCACACCCTCCGCCGCCTCGCCAACGTCCTACAGATCTCCCCAACGGCGCTGGGGATCACCGCTACGGTGACGATTCAGCCACCCGCGGACGACGATGTGCGGCGCCGTCAGCTCTTGACCAACCTCGCCGTAACCGCTGCTGCCGCCAGCCCTCCAACTCGTGCCATCGCATCCGCAGCCGCGGACGCACAAGCAAGACCCACGGACCTCCTCGTTGCCGGAGTCCGCAGCGCCATACTGACCACAGGCTCTGTGGCCGCCCCAAGCCCTCCCGCCCAACTCCGTGCCACGCTCGCCTCCGCGATCCGCGCCTACGACAACTGCGAGTACGCCAAGCTCGCCACTGTCCTCCCGCAGCTGATTACCAACGCCCACGCCACTGACAGCACCACCGACACCGTCCTGGCTGAGACCTACACCCTGGTCACACGCCTAGTGATCAAGTTGGACGACCAGCTCGGGTGGATCCCAGCAGACCGGGCTCGCATTCTCGCTGCAACGAACGGCGCCCCCCTCGTAGCTAGCGAAGCGGCCCGCAACCTAGCCGTCCTGGCACGCCGCGCCGGCTGCCGCCGCAAACGCGACAGCGTCCACCACGCCACCCACGGCATCGCCCTCACGCACGACCTGGCGATAGCCGGCTGACCGGCTCGGAGGACGCCAGAACACCGGCAGCACGCCTGGCCGCGCTTCTCGACCGTTACTGGACAGCCTTTAGGTTCCTAAGGTGTGTATTGCACCGGATGGTCCATCCGCATAGCTCGGCGGATCAGAACAAGGGTTTCCGGCGCTGATGCAAAGAACGCCTCCGTAGCGAGTGCGGATTGATCGTCACCCCGGGTGCGAGCGGCCTGAGCTGCCCATTCCGGGGACCAATCCGGGTTGGCCATGGGCAATGCCCAGCCAATCAGGAAGCATGCGGATGTACGACTGTAGACATCCACGGTCCGCCCCCCGCCTGCATAGAAGGTAGAGCGGATCGACAACGTCTCGCCGGTCGCGATGCTCACGACATGATGCTCACTTGCCAGGGGATGCGGCCTTCGGCGGCGCTTGAACATGGTCGGGAACCCTTCAAGCGAGGTGGGGGTAAACGCACAACACCGTGTTCTACAGCAAATGCGTCACTACCGTCAGGCTTTTCCGCATCGTGTCCAAGTGTGGACTGTGCTGCCGGCGGCTCGGCAGGCTTGTTAGCATTCGCTCTCACAATGCGCCTGGCATGTTGACTTTGAATGCGCAAGGGCGTCTTTGGTCAGGCGACCGGGCGACGCGGCGCGCCGGGACCTGACGCGACAGACCGCCCGCCCCGGCGCGCCGGGGCGGGCGGTCGCCAGCAACCGCGTAGCGGGCGCCTTGAAGACGTAGAGAGAGTTTTCATCCGGCTCAAGGGCTGTCTCTGGCTGAGCTGCGGTTATGAGATGAGCTTGGTGAGGGCTCGGAGGTTTGGTCTGCGAGGCTGACGGCTGCGCCTAGGCGGTTGTCGATGGTGAGGTGTGCGGCCTTGGGGGTCTTCGGTTGAGGCCGGCGGTGTACTCGTCCCAGTGCGCGAGCCTCCAGCCATCGCGGGTGGCGTCGAGCAGCTCGATGCATTCGTGCATGTGTCAATGTCGCCGTGAACCCAGATCGCGGTCGCGTCCACACCCTTGGCCTGGCAGCGGTGGATGAGGCGCGGCGCGATCGTGCCTTCTGGCGTTCTTCGCCGGTGAAGAGGTGCGCATACTGTGGACGCAGGACGTGAGCTTCCACGGTGAGATCTCGCCGGCCATGGTTCCAAAGGGTTATTGTACCCGCCCGAAGGTTTGTCGGCCCAGAGGAGCTGCTTGGCGACGGCCGCGAACGACTCGACATAGTACGGCTGGGTTGAGCGGCCAACCTGACCAGATCGGCAGTTCGACCCCGTCCCTGCCCACACCACGTGACCAGCCAAAAGGCCCGAAACTTGATCAGGTTCCGGACCTGTTGACGGCAACGGTGACAGCAACAGCCTCCGCCGAGCACATCCCAGCTACCCGAGCGCCGCCCGCTGCTCGTCGAGGGCCGCGTGCACGTAGAGCGTCGTGGTCACCTTGATGTCGCTGTGCCCGACGATGTCGCGGACGATGGGCCGTGGGACACCGAGCGCCAGGGAGCGCGAGTATCGATCATCCTGACGCCCCCATTCATCGACGAACTCCACAACCCGTCATCTGCAGGCACCGGCTGGTGTTGTAGACCAGCTCTCGCTTGGCTGTCTGCTAGATCGCCACCATGGCTCGATGGAAATCCCGTTCACATTCGTCCATGTCTGATCTCCTAAGAGGTCACAACAAAACGTGCATACAGCGCATAGGCCATCTCGCCTCGGTTTACCCGCGCGCGGCGGAGCGGGCTCGTTTCAAGAGTCGGCTAACTGACCTAATGGCCGGGTGATCCTGATCGTATGTCGCCTCGAAACCAGGAATTGCCGCCTCCAGAATGCCAACCGCCCGCTCTGGATACCCAGTCGCTAAATAACTTCCAGCGAGACTATGAACGAATGCAAGAGTATAGGGGTGACCCGCTCCGAGCGTGGAAGCAGCGTCCTTTAAATTCTGCTCTTTGAGTAAAAGTCCAGTGCGGCCCAGCTCAACCTTCTCCGCCAGGGCGTTTATCATCTCCTTTTCACTGTCGACACCTTCCCTTGCGCCTTCGCCCCAAAGCGGCATTAATTCTTGCGCTCGGATCGAGATTTCGATGTACGCGCAAGCCAGAGCGTCACGCGCATCCATAGCACCGATCTCATTAATGTCGAAATGCCACTCGTAGCGAGATAGTGTTCTTTCTAGGATGACGAGCGACTCTTGCGACTGTCCAATCCTTAAGTAGTGCCGCCCGAGATTGGTGTACGCGGTCAAGGTATCCGGATGATGAGGACCAAGCTCCTCACTCTGCTGGAGCGCAGTCTCTTCCAATAGGGGAGTTGCTTTTTCGGACTTTCCATAATTGCTGTAAGCGAGCGCCAGGTTGCTGCGCGAAGTCCGCGTATGCCGATGCCCCTTGCCCAGAAGACGTTCCCGGTCCAGAAGGTTCTTCTCATAGATCGGTATCGCCAGTTCAAGCTCACCTAAGTGTTCATAGACGCAGGCCACGTCATTACGAAAGCTCATTGTAAGCGTATCGTCCTCCCCGAGAAGACGCTCGGACACCGCCAGAGCCCGAAGCTGACAGTCGAGCGCATGCTTGTAAATGGCGTGTTCAGCCAGGAAAGCTCCTGTGGTGTTCAGCAGAACTCCCGTGAACATCGAATCGTCTTCAGGTAGAGATTGCCGACTCAGATGACCGATGTGCGGTAGAATGGTTTGCCACCAAGGCCACGTGTCGGGAGCTTCGGTATCTCTAGGGGCGGCCGCCAACAAAGCCCTGGCCGCCCGATCCTTTGCCACTGCGATATCGTTCGGTTGCCGGTGAATGTCGTTGACGTCGGGAGTGCGGGCAACAGCCTGGACGAGGCGATGTGTACCGATGACCGCGTCATTCGCCGAAATCAGATTGTAGGCGGCGAGCCGTCCGATGGCGGCCTCAGTCTGGGGCACTCCACCGAACTCCTCAGCCAAGGCCCGCACCAGTACACGAGGAATATCATTGGGCGCGAACCAGGCAAGTGTGCGCAGTAGGTCGCCAGTGTTCGGAAATGTGGAAACGAGGTGGTCAAGAGTGGCACGCCAAACGCGCGCCACCGTCCGGTTAATATCTTCGTACGAGGCGGGCCAGTGCGCGTACATCTCAGCTGGATAGTCGCGCAACATCTCCAAGTACTCACGGGAACCACAGCCAGTCTCGGCTATATAGCCGGAAGCCTGTTCAATTGCCAGCGGGAGATGACCAAGCTCGGCGCACAGATCCTCCGCTGCCTCCATACTTGCGGCTGACTGATTCAAATTCCGCGCAAGCAGATCGACAGCCTGATCAGGCTCTAGCACCCCAAGGGACAAGACATGAGCGGAGAACCGCTGCCAGCCGGTCGCCAATCGACTGGTGACAAGCACACGCCCTGTCCGGCAGCGACCTAGCAGTGACGCTACATCGCCGGGTTTGACGACGTTGTCCAAGATCAGCAGCCAGCCGCCATGCGACGCGAGCCAGTTGACCGCACGCACGGCCAGCGATTCCAGCCGCTCTTGCCCTGCGGCGGGGTCGAGTGCGATGGCCAGTCCCGCAAGGCCTTGCTGCAGGGACTGCTCATTGTCAGCCGTCAGCCACCATGTCAAATGGTGGTCGTTCACATGCCTCTGGGCCCAGTGTGCGGCCAAAGTCGATTTGCCCACACCACCTAGGCCGTGCATGACGATGACCTGCCCCGACGCCGCCGGAGAGAGTCCGCCCTCCGCGTCATGCGTGATGAGCGTCTGGTCAAGCCACGCCAGTTCGCGAACGCGACCGACGAAGATGCCTTCACCTCGATAAGGTAGATGAATGGGTCCTCTTGTCATACCCATGATCTGCTCGACCTGGCCGTCGCTCAGGTCGATGCCGTCATTCTGCGCGATCTGTGCCCGCTTCCACTCCTGCAACTCATCGGCCGAGTACACCTGTGGATGGTCGTCCACCCAGCTGTGGTGTTGGCGACACAACAGCAGGAGGTTCGGCTCGGTATCAATCTTCTCAGGTGCGAAAGATGGGTCGTGCCTAGGACCATTCGGCTTGCCGGAGCGGATATGGGCGATCTCAACGTCGACGCTCAGGGCCCCCCGGTGCTCGGCGATCAGGGCGCGACCACAGCCGGGATAGGCGCACCGGTTCGCGCGGCCGAACAGCATCTTGCAGAGAGCCGCATTGGGGGTGAACGAACTCACGGCGATACTCTAGACCGCTGAGACCCCGTTGGAGGCGGCGCTGAGCCGTACTGGGTCAGGTGAAGTCCTTCGAGCCAGTCATGATCTTGGCTGACAAGGAGGCTGACCGCGATGGCGGCACTACGGTAAGTACCCTCAAGAGGTCCGGGAGCGGGGCTGTCCGCCTGGCGGTGGAGTCGGATCGGCCGATCGCGCAGGGCACGGCCGAGCACGAGGAGCTCATGCGGCTGCGCTAGGAGAACACCGAACTCATTTGGGCCAACGAGATCTTTGAGGCCTCCAGTCACGCTCGCGACCATGCCAGGGCTACCAAGTGGTGCACGAGGAGGATCCGTGCAGGGCTAGCTGCTGCTGGACATAAGGCGTAGGAGGTCGGCGGTGACTACTCGGTAGGTGGTGCCTATGCGGATGACCTTGCAGGGGAAGCGGTTCTCGCGGGCGAGCTGGTAGGCGCGCGTTCGGCCGAGGCCGAGGGCTCGGGCGGCGGTCTCGATGGTTGTTGTGGTGGGGAGGGCGGCGAGCTCTTCGTGGGTCATCGGCTCCATGCTCAGGCCTCCGGAGTGTTCGCTCGGCGGATGCGGATGAAGCGGCTTCGCTCGCCGGCTGGAGGCGGTGCAAGGAGCGCCGGATCGTTGATCGGTCTGGGGAAGTCGTTGGCCGCCGCTGCTACTCCGACGTCGTCCACGTGGGTTTCGCCCTCGATGGTTGGGGGCGCTTCGCGTCCGTGGGTGGTGCGGGAGTGGACGGCGTTGATGGTCGATTGGGCATCGCTGAGAGCCGCGCAGAGGGCTCGGGCGTGCTGTCTGGCTTCGGCTAGAGCTTGGCCGTGGCGGCTTAGGGCGTCGGCGAGGTCTTCGGCCTGGTCGTGACCGAGACGGTCGGCTTGCAGCTCCCGGAAGAAGAAGCGGTTGATCTGGTCGAGGACCTGATCGAGGCCGTAGGTGGCTGCGCTGAGGTTGCCGAAGATGGTGTACGCGGTGCCGGGGAGGGTGAGGCTCGGAGGGCCGGCCGTGGCGTGGTTGAGCTGGCGGACGTGTTCGTAGAGATTGCTCGCGAGGTCCGCTGTTTGGTCGTCGTTACGAACGGTAGCGGGTGTCTGCCTGTGGTCGGTCATGTGGATGTGTCCTTGTAGATACGGGGCCCGCTTGAGGGCTGTAATCGGTCATGGCTTCGCCTCTCTTGCGTGGTGGTCGTGAGGTAGTGCAGGTCTGCTGGCGCGGACGCTGCACCGATGCACTGCTTGCGCATTGTTGACACTGTTTACGCTCTGTAGTATGCAGAGACGCTGATCTTTGTGCCAGGACCAGGACGGCGTGGCGCCGGGGTTGCGTGGTCGGGTTACCGCGATGGGCCACGGCGACGGTGAGGGCTGGGGTGGGTCGGTGTGGGAGCGCTGGGTCCGTATGGGCTGCCTGCGAGCTGGTCGCCAAGGGGTACGGGGAAGGCTGTGGCAGCGAGGCGCGCCGCGTTCTGCTCCGCCGTGTAGTTCGGCGGTGTCCGTGGCAGCGTGGGGGAAGGTGGCCGCGGAGTTGGTCGGCTGAGTCTGCTGAGTTGGGCTGCACAGCCTTGCGGGCGGCAGCTGCCTGGGCAGCGCGTTGCTGCAGCTGCCGGTACTCTGCGATCGCGTCGATCAGGTCGGCGACGAAGAGAGCGAGGGCCTCACTCTCGATCCCCCCTGGCCGGACTGGTTGTTCATCCTTGACGAACTTCGAGACTGGGCAGATGCACGCAGGCCCACCCGGGTTGTCGCCTAGGTTGAGTCCACACCAGGAGGCGGCGAGCGGCGGGAAGAAGATGCTTCGTAACGACGAGTACTTCAATCACGGGTGAAAGCCGACACTGGACCCTTTTATTGACAGCAGGCAACTTTCCAGAAAACGTTCCATCCTTCTAGATGCCGCCCCAAGGAAAACATAGCGCGGGCATCACACCGATGTCTCGAACCTCGAAACACTCAGCCAAACCGGACCGAACATCAAGGACACCCCGATACACCACAGCACGTCACCTACAACGGCGTCGCTGTCGGTGGCTGCGGATGCGAATGCTGTCGGAGCCTTCACCCTCCATCGAGCTGCCCGCCGAACTGAAGGAAAGATTCTCCCGACCCACATGCACGCCCAGTCGCTGACGAAACCAGTTTAAAGCACTCATCACCTCCAAGTCTTTATCATCTGATCACTTGGGGGCCTTTTGATCTCCGAGGCGCGGGAGCCGACAGGAACGGAAGGCAAGGTTGATACCTCACCCATCATCTTTCTGTCGACTTTTCCTACGTCTCCGTTCTCTCTCATTCTGAGCTTTACCGCAAGCATTTGAACAATATTTCACTCCGGATTTTCGATGCTGGCCATACTTGGCCGTTCCAATCTGCTGTGAGAATCGGCGGCCACACGTCTCATTTGCACATACCCTCACTGGGACTTTATTGACCATCAGATTATAGAGCTGCAGACATGCAACCGCATATACGCTTACACTTCGCTCCTGCGGGAGATCCACACCGACATGAAATTTGGACAATGCAACGTCCAGGAGGTCCACAAATCTATCTCGCCGCTCGTGCCAGAAAATATAAAGCATGACCTCTTCTTCGCTTGCCGCTAGCTTGCCCATGAAATCGACATATGAGATCTCCAAGTCTTCCTCAATTTCTTTCCTCTTCGCGCCTATGTACTCACTCGTAAATTCTCGTTCCGCCAAAGCTTCCAGGCCGCCGGGGGTCTTCATCGCGATCCAGGTTTCAGCCAGAAAGTGCATCGCTTTGAAATGGAGCTCAATCTCGAGTGCAGTAAAGAACTGGTTCTCTGAGACTCCAAGCCTTGGCAGTTTTATATTTCTTTCCAGCTCTATCCTCCTCGCCTTCACTGCAAGTTCAGGAGTGTCGGGGGTGGGGAGCTCTTGCAAATTTGGACCGAAGAGTTCACCGTAGTTTTCGTAAATATCTGCCGCCCGCCCTAGATCATTAGGGTCGAGACCTAGCCCCTCTCTTAATATAAACTCCTCGGGAAACTCGACATAGTTTCCGGGATTCTCGTAGCTAAAGATGAAGTCGTTACCTATCTGGACATCAGGTACTGACATGACTTGCGGAATAGGTAGAGGACTTCCTGGCCACAACTTGAGATCGAAGAGTCCCGTGGGGGGAAGTAGTGGGGACACCTTGCCTTGCCTCCAGAGTGAGGGTGAGGGAACACTGTTGAGCGTATCCCCGTGCAGGGCCAACATGCTGGAGATTCATAGATGGCACACACGCCCTATCAAGAGACAGAATCTGGATCCCCATGCCTGCCAGCGACAGCCTAGAACCGCCAGAACGTTCAGGAAGACCAGACCAAGCAGCTACCCGCTCTTGGCGCTACTGGGTCATTCTGGCCACAGGAGTCTTCTCAGTAGTAGCCCTTGCAGTGGCCTATCCTTCTCTAGCCGCACCACTTGCTCTAGGCCTATCTTCTGCAGAAGCAATCCATCGCTCTATCAGCAGGCGATCACACTAACCAGTGTGACTGGTTACGGCTCGTGCCGCGGGACTGTCCTGAAGATCGTGTGGGTGGGGTGGTGATCCGGAAGGCTGGGGCTGGTGCCACGGCCGGGAAGGATCACACGTGACCAACCACGACGAGGACGAGCCGCAGGGCGGGCTGGATGGGCAGCTCGCGGCCGAGCTGCTCGAGAAGGCCAAGGCGCAGGGGGTGCCACTGGTCGGGCCGGACGGACTGCTTGCCGGGATCACCAAGACCGTGCTGCAGGCCGCTCTGGAGGCCGAGGTGACCGAGCATCTGGGCTATGAGCGAGGCGAACGCCCGGCCGCTCCGTCCGGCAACCACCGCAACGGCACCTCGGCAAAGACGGTGTCGACCGAGGTCGGGCCGGTGCGGATCGAGGTGCCGCGGGACCGATCGGGGGTGTTCGAGCCGCAGATCGTGCCCAAGCACGCCCGCCGGGTCGAGGGGTTCGACGAGGCGATCGTGTCGCTGTATGCCAAGGGCCTGACCACGGGTGAGATCCGTGCGCACCAGGCCGAGATCTACCAGGTCCAGGTCTCGCGTGACCTGATCTCGCGGGTCACCGACAAAGTCGTGGAGGAGATGGAGGCCTGGCGGGCTCGGCCGCTCGATGCGGTGTATCTGGTCGTGCTGATCGACGCCCTCTACCGTTGTCCACGGCCATCGTGTTCTCTTCTCCTTCGGCCTTGGTCAGGATCACGCGATGGCCATCTCACGTCACGACGCCATACCATCTGACCAGGTCAAACTCATACACCACCTCCATGGACGCAACCAGATCGACTCCGGCATCCAGCATGGTGGTCACGAAGGTGTGGCGGAGCATGTGCGGGTGCATCCGCGGCAGTCGGACGACGGATGCGGCGGCGAGCCGGCGCAGGCGGCGGGTGGCGGCGTGCCGATCCATCCGGGGCCCGCGGGTGTTGAGCAGGATCGACCCCGGCCGTCCGGTCGCAAATGGCGCGGTCGATCCCTCTGCCGACCGCCGGCGGGAGAGGTATCAGGACGATCCGTGTGCCCTTGCCGACGACGCGTAGGACCCAGTGGCCGTGTTCCTCGCCCAGATCGTCGATGTCGGCGCCGGTGGCCTCGAAGATCCGCAACCCGAGCAGCCCGAGCATCGCCACCAGCGCGAAATCGATGGAATGGGACGATGCGCGTGCGGCCGACAGCAAAGCCTCGAACTGCAGATGCGAGAGTCCGAGCGTGGGGAAATTCGGGTGGGATGTTGGGGCGGCGGACGTGGTCGGCGGGCGAGTGCTCGAGAATCCCGTCGATCACGCAGGTGCGGTAGAAGCCCGCCACTACTGACAGGCGTCGGGACACAGTCGAAGGCCGGAGCCGGCGGACCTCCTGCAGCAACCGCACGTATATCTCCACCTGCGCGCGCCGTACTGCCAAGGGCTCCAGCCGCCGTTCGGCGCACCAGGCCAGGTAAAACCGCAGGTCTGACTCGGTGTGCATGCGTGAGTCGCCCTTGTAGCGGGCCAGGTAGGCGAGCATTGCCAGCCGCAGGACGTCCCACTCGCGGTTCCGGCACCGGGCGGCGTGCCCAGAAGCTCATCGAAGGAAGTCATACTTGCGACGCTGCGCCAGGATCAGACCCAAGACCAGACCAACCACACGCGGCATAAGGGGATGTTCCTGCTGGTGAACGTCGCTGGCCGTTCCCTTTCTAGGTTCCGTACCTCGTTCTCCCGGTTCCTACCTGTACCCCTGCCTGGGTGTTCCTCGACTCATGGAGAACGCCGGGGCCCACCGACGGGCGTAAGTCCACGGCGCTTCGAGAGAATTGCGACGTCCTTTGGGCTTCTGCCTCGCTGAAGATTCTTCAGTACAGACTGCTGCGTCTCTGGTGTCCAGAAGATCTTGAGGCTCTCCCGTGCTCGAGTGACGGCCGTGTAGAAGATGCTGTGTGTGATGTCGTCCTCGTTGGCATCGGTGATGACGATCTTCACTGAGTCGTACTCGAGGCCCTGCGCCCTATGTATCGAGACCGCGTAGGCGACCTGGAACGGCACGGAGGTGTTGAGTGAATCGTCGTCCTCGTCGCTGATGTCGTGGTCGTAGACGGAGAAGCGGACGGTCGAGCCCTCCACCCACTCCAGATCTCCGCCGCCGACGTCGATTTCCTTGAGCGGCCGGTCCAACTCGACATCGAACTGGATCTGGCCTCGCGCGACGTTGATGTGGACGATCCGGCCCTTTAGATTGTTGGAAATCACCGGACGGAACCGCTCGGTCTCATGGAACAGGACAGGATCGCCGACCTTGTAGGTGGAGACACGCCAAGTCGTCGCCGGGTTCGGGTTGCTGCTCTGAAGGAAGCGGTTGACGTTGTTGATACCGTACAGCCCGTCGTAGTTCAGGCAGAGGATGATCTCATCGAGACGCTGAGGCTCGAACAGAGACTTGTTGAGCACGGTCGAGTAGCCGTTACGGGCGATGGCCTCGGCGATATCGTTCTCGAGGTTGCGCACCTTGCCCCAGAAACCCAGGAGCGACTCGCTGGTGGTTCGGAACGGAGTCGTTAGCTCGAACACCGAAGCGCTAGGGATGAACGAACGGATGATGCTGAACCAGTTGCCGAACTGGATTGACTCGATCTGGTAGACGTCGCCGACCAGGACGAGCAACTTAAAGGACGTCTTCTCCAACACCTTGAGCAGGTCAGCGTTGCTAACGGTGCTGCACTCGTCGATGACCAGAAGGTCGTACTCCAGATCCGAGGCAGTCTGGTAGATCTGGCTGCTGATCGTCCGGAAGGTCGAGCCCTCGGCAGTGACTCTGCGCTTTAAGTTGTCGATCGCCGGGTTGGTGTGAGCCAGGAAGAGCTTGGTCTGGTCGTTGAAGTAGTTCGCGATATGATCGACCATCGTTGACTTGCCCGTGCCAGCCGCGCCGTAGACCAAGGCCACCTTCGACTGGCTGAACAGACGTGTGAGCGCATCCCTCTTGGCCTCGTCATCGATGCCGCGAGGTGCCTCATTTAGCCAGCTTTCGACGGCTACCGTGTAGCCGTCGATCCCGGACGAGGCATACTTCTGTAGCTTCTCGACGATGGCGACAGTGTCGTCCTCGTATCCGCGGATGAAAACCTGGCCCTTGTCCTGCAGCAGCTGGCGCCCACGGTGCTTGTAGTAGAGCAAGCTGTTGTAGGTGGCGATCAGCTCGGCGACGTCTCCGAACTCCTCGAGATCGGCGTTGGGCGTGTAGAGCATTCCGTGGCGGTCGACGTTGTTTTGCACTCGCCGAGCGAGCAACTCGTGGTTTCGGTCGGTCGTGTCGAGGCTCTCAACGAGGTCCCAGTAGCGCGGGTTGTGCCCCGGCAGTGAGGTGCAGAAGGGCATCTGGTCGAACGGGATGCAGCCGTAGAGCAGGTTCAGGCCGGACAGACGTTCACAACTCTCCCAGTTGTACTGCAACCTGAGAACCTGATTGTGCATCCGAAGCATGAGGTAGCGGATGACGTTGTGTCCCGGAGTGGCCGACCGCACGATGCGACGTGCCTCGTCCAGTACCGGGAAGATTTGCGCCTTGATGACACCGACCGTGCCCTCGGCCTTGATCGCCGTGTACTTGTCACCGGGCATGTCGATTAGATCGAGCAAGCTGTCCGAGCCCACGGTCAGAGCCCGCATCAGATAGCCGTACTCGGTGGAATTGGTCCGGACCTTGGTGGTGATGCCCAAGAGACGCGCGAAGTTGTCGAATTCGCAAGGCCGAATCGACACCTCCCATTCACTGATGAGCGTGATCGGCATCGTCTGGTCGAGGACGGTGATCGAGTCACGCTGGAGCGTCAGGATCGCCGAGTACTTATCGGTCATGTCGATGTCAGTGAACGCGATCATGCGGTCAAACTTGCTGACATGGTTGACAGCTCGGTAAAAGGTGACCTCGTAGTAGATACGTCCGCCAACGAAGAACGGGCGCGTCTTATGGATGTAGTAGCGATGCCGCGCTCCACTGCCTGACGCCGTCGAACGCAGTACCTCGATCCGAGCAGCGATCTTCTCGTGGTACTCGCGCAGCGACGGGTCGAGATCGACCGGGAACGACTCCAGGTTCGCCAGCACGGCAATCCTGCAGCTGTCCCATAGCAAGGTGCGGATGCGCAGGAGGTACTCGTAGTACTTGAGCATCAGGCGCTCGGAGGCATCCCCGTCCAGCGTGTAGTGCGACGCACTGATCTGGATGAGCTTGTGGAACTTCCCGAGGAAGTTCAGTTTCGCCTTGGCCTTGACGAAATCGAGTCCCGGATCGATTGCCGCGTAGTTGTACTCAGCGTCATCCGTGCCCGTGTGCAGACGGACGGCGGTGCCTTCGATCAAGTTTCGAAGCTGAGCAAGGACGTTCTGTGACAGTAGAGCGCGCTGATCCGGCAGCGAGTCGATGTTCCGACAGATCGCCGCATCTGTGCTCTGGATGTGCTCCACGACCGTGGTCATGAACCTTCACCTCTTTGCTTCGCCGACCGTCTCGTCGAATGCCTGCTGATCTGTTCCAACTCACGCCTGTTCAGCGCAGGGGCGGACAGCCCCCCGGCCGCCACTGCGAGCAGGTCGCCCGGACTCACGATGCTCACGCAGACGGAGCAGGGCGACGCAAGGCAGCACTGCCAGAACCGGAGGGGTTCGGGAGCGTCTGCCGGGCAGCTACCGACAAGGCGCGATCCCACGCTGAGCGCACGAGGCGCGGCGCGAAGAACCCACATACGGCCATAACAACATCCGCATCGACGGTGCCCAGCACGCCCGCACGTGCTCCCACGTGAACGCCCACCGGCCCAGCCCGAACTTCCGTCCGGCCTCAGCGAATATCGCCTCGCCCCCAGAGCCGCAGCCAGGGCGATCGCCTCAGTAAAGCGCGCGCCCGTTCCTCAGGGGCAGCGCAGGATCATCAGCAATCGCCATGGCCAAGAGGCTGGCAGGCCACCCGCATGAGGTGCAACGCCATTTTACAGAGGGGGGCCACTCCCCGGACCCAATCACAAGATGTTGCAGATCATCACTTTCTGTAACGCTGGCTCGTGGTACGACCGGAGGACACGGCATCAGGTGGACGGTCTGGCTGCATGAGAGTGCATCCGCCGGCTGCTATCAATGACAGCTGGCCGTCACCTACGGCGTCAGCCGCGAACTAGTGAACTCATTTCATCCTTGAGTGGGTGTGGGTGGTGCGGTGGTTCTCTAGAACGGCGATGGCTTTGACGAGGTGGGGTGGCCAGCCTAGTTCGGGCTGCAGCACAGTTTGCGTAGGATCCGCCATGAGTTGAGCTGGGCATTTGCTCGTTCGAGGCCCGCGGGAGCTTGACGCGTGCCCGGTTCGCCCGCTGCTGCGACCTCGACCCGTCCTTGCCCTTTTGGTCGTGATCACCACCGACACCTCGGCTCCTTGGTAGGCATTGTCGGCCAGGATGAGGATGTCGGCCTTCTCCAGCTACCGCTGGATGCCCGGCTCGCGGGCGGCGGTCAGGTAGCGGGTGTAGTCGTGGTGATCAGCCTGTCTACCAGGGGTTCTTCTGCTTCGAGCGCTAACCTTCAGGCTGCTAATAGGGCCATGACCTGAACACGTCTTTACCAGGGGATGAGAGGGGTCTAGTGCGGCAGCCGGATTGGGATGCAAATCTCATCTCCCTTGGCTGTCCAACGCCGCACGGATGCATCGAGAATGTCCGCTCATCGGCATGAGCGGACGTTCCCCATCCGGAGTTCGTACGCGGCGTTGATCTCGCTGGGGCTGGAGTTGCCGGAATCACGGTGACGGCGGATGTCGGCCTGCACGCAATGACCGCATCTCTTCCAGAGCTGATTAGAGGCTGTCTACCTACGCGATGGGGCGGACCGGAGGAGTGAGCGCGGTGCTGATGGTTCGGGCGAAGCCGGCACGTCACCGGGCCGGCGTCATCGCGATGGTGACTGCCCATGCCGCGTGGCTGCGCGAGCGGCAACTCCGAGTCCCCGACGATGTCGCCGCGACGCTGGCCAGCCAGCTCGGAGAAGCCGAGTGGCCGGTGTGGGTGCTGGAGGACGAAGGGACCGTGCTCGGCTGCACTACCGTGCTGGAGGAGTGCCCGGCATGGGCCTACACCGACGCCGAGCGCGCCGAGTCTTCGTACTTTCTGGCGTCGACCTGGACCCGGCCCACCGACGGTGCCCGGCTCGGGCACGTGATCGCACGATGGGCATTGGACCATGCCGCCCGGACTAGCCGGTCGCATGTGCGACGCGGTGCGTTTCATGCGCGGCTGGCGGACTACTACTGCCGGGAGCAAGGGTTGCGGCTGCTGCGCGAGGTCGAGCGGCGGGGCCGAACCGCCTACATCATGTCCCGCCCCGCGGAGCAGCAGCCGGACCTGCCGGTGCTGACCCTGACTGCCCCGACCGAGTGAGGAAACTCAATCCCGCCTCCAGCATCAGCGGCTGGTACAGACCAAATCGCTGACCAGTAGTGGGGGCCAGCCCGGCATCCTTAGTTCTCTCAACCGGGCGGCCTACGCGCGCGAACAGCGGGACTCAAGGTCGCGAGGCCAGGGAGCGAGAGCAAGGAGAAATCGAGCGTCTCACACGACGCACCAACTGAGCGCGAGCACGCCAAACCTATGCCGGCAGCGCCGGGAACACGACTACCGCGCCGTCCTTGTCGCGAGCAATCTCTATCGCCACGTCCGTTGCGCGGCCGTCAAACGTAACGCCGTCGCCCAGCTTGCGAACCCTGTGCGCCGCGCGCATCAAGCGCTCGACTTCACTGGTCGTGAAGACGGGCCGCAGACCGGACGGGCGTGCCAGCTCCAACGTCGACAGGCGTACGAGGACACCGGCGATGCCCGCCTCCAGGTCGTCGAGGCGCTGCTGGTGGTCCTTGAGGTTGCGGATGAAGTTCTCGAACGGGTTGCCGGGGTCGCTCTGAGCATGCTCGACGGCCTGGAGGACGATGACCCGCCGCTCCAGCGCGATCGCCAGCGCGGCGAGTTCGAGGTGGGCGCGGAACATGCCGCCACAGTCGTCGGCGAGACCGGGGAACGACTTGGTCAGTGTGCCAATTTCGACGGGCGCGCCGTCGGGCAGCGCGTCGAGGGCGCTCCGCCACTTGGCGAGGCGGCGTTCGGCGGCGACCAGCGCCGTGCTGATGGCGTATGACGCGGAGTCCAGCCCCAGCGAGACACCGAGCTTGCCCTGGTCGAGCAGGATGGCGGTGGCTTTGTCGATGGCGTCGCGGCAGCCGTCGAGCTGGTTGCGTTCGTCCTCGAGCTTGTCTTCGTGCAGTTGCTCCAACAGTTCTGTGATGTGCTCGATGGCCTGCTGGCGTTTGTAGTCGGCGTGCGCGCTAATCCCCACCGCTACGGCCATAAGTACGAGCGGCGCAGCCACGGTGAACGCCGCGCTACCTCCGACCACGACGCCGGCTGTGGTACCGGCTCCGCCGGCTGCGCCTGCTGCTGCCGCTTTACCGACTGGCACGAAAGTCGCGCCGCCGACGATGCCGGTCGAGTTCACGAGTGGACCACGGATTCCACCGGCCACCGCCTTGGATGCCATCGGGCGAACGATGCCCTGACCGAGCTGGGCGGCGAACTTCGCCGGAACCACCATGCGATACAAGGCCTCACCGGAGGCGGTCGCCGTGGCCGCCGCGGAGGAACGCTGCGCTGATTGCGTGATGAGCTGCGACAGGTGCTGCGCCAAGGGACTCGCTGCATCCAGCGGGATACCTGGGCCGCGGTCGAGCTTGTCAGGCAGCGGATGCACCTCGAGTGTGGCGATTGGCTCGTCGGCCAGGGCGGCCAGGACGCTGCGCAGTTCAGCCAGGCGCTCGGCCGTCATCGGCTCGTCTCCGGTCAGAGCGGGCACCCGGACGTCAGCAGTCGCCAGCGTCCACACCGGAACGTTTGCCGCGCGGTCGTCAGTCATCGTCTCCCCTTGTTCTCCATCGAGAGACTAATGCCCGTTCCCGCTGTTTTCAGGTGAGCAACCGATCCGGGTGGATCACTGGCCTAGACGGGCCAGGCGGGCAACCGTAGGACGGTGAGCAACCTCTGGACTCCAGGAAATTGGTGAGCTTGCTGCAATCAGCAGAGCGTCACCTATGCCGCGAGGTTCACGAGCCGCGCCCACACAACAAGGCAGAAGCCACTGACAAGGGCGAGGGCTGTCAACGCCTCGACGTCCCTGGACGTCTCGGACGACACGGTCTATGCCGCCTTTACCTCAGGAACGGTCGTGGCACTGGACGCCGTGACGGGCGCGATGCGTTGGAGGCACTCGCTCCGAGTCGGCGCAAGTCCGGCGGTTGCACTGTCGCTCACCGCGCCGTCTCCCGGCCGCCTCGTCCTGGGGACGACGGACGGCCGAATCCTCGACTGCACAGTGCCCTGAGCACCTCGCTCAGATTCAGCCCCTCCGGTGGGAGCCACTTGTCCAGATCAGATCGTTCCTGGGAACGCATCGCGCCCATGGAGGTCGTCCGGGTTCGCATGAACTCGTGAGCGGGGAGGGGGGGGTTTTGCGGCCCACCGCGCGCACAGGCGGGGATCGGGGGGTTGTGCGGGGGGGGGGTTTTGGGTG
>NZ_JBEYYT010000043.1:19581-38472 GCF_040645715.1 Spirillospora sp. NPDC046719
CGTTCGTGTCACCGCATCGCCCCCTTGTTGGTGGTCGGGTTTCCCTTTATGTCGTGCGCGTGGTGGGCCGGATAACCCGGCCCTCCTCGCTCACTCTCGGCTATCGGGTGGTTGAGCGGCTGCGGGTTTTGGCGAGGGCCTCTAGGGCGGTTTCGTCGGCGTCGGGGAGGGTGTGTAGGTAGCGCTCCGTTGTGGCTATGGAGGCGTGGCCAAGGCGTTCTTTGACTACCTGGAGGTCGGCGCCGCCGTTGAGGAGCCAGGAGGCATGGGCGTGGCGTAGGTCGCGCATGGTGGGTCTGAAGTTGAGGCCGGCGGCGGCCAGGGCGGGGTACCAGATCTTGCGGCGGAACCAGTCGTTCGGGATGTGGCCGTCGGTCTCGCGGACGCGTCGGGGGCGCGGATTGTCCTTGCCGTTCGCGCGGCGGGCGGCTCGGTAGAGGGTGAAGCAGCCCCGGCAGTAGTCGCAGCGGCAGCGGCCGGCGGTGTACCCGCTGAGGGTGCCGTGGTTGTAGGTGCGGCCCTTCTCGTTCGGTTCCGTGCGGCCGAGGGTGGCCGGGTCTGGGATCTCGGTGATGCGGGCTCGGGGCTTGTCCTGGGGTGGCATCTGGAAGAGGAGGTCGTCTTGGGTCAGGTTGGCTGCTCGGATGTGCTCCTCTAGCTTCTCGGTGATCTGGGTGCTGAGCTTGAAGCGGCGGTACTCCTTGTTCTTCGGGTAGTCCTTGACGAGGAAGTGGCGGCCTTCCGGGTGGAACTTCGGGTTCAGCTCGACGACCGTGCGGCTGACCGTGAGGATGCGGGACCTGAGATTGAGGTCCTTCACGCGCAGCTCGCTGAGCTCGCCCCAGCGGAGGCCGCTCTCGATCTCGGTTTCGGCGAGGAGCCGGAAGGCGCCCTCGGGGAGTGCGTGGTAGACGTCGTCGAACTGCTCGGGGGTGATGATCTCGAGGGGCTTGCGGACGACCGGGGGCGTGCGTACTCCGCGGCAGGGGTGGATGAAGGTGACCTGGTCGTCCATCGCCGTGGTGAAGATGGCGCTGAGGATGATCTTGTTGTGGCGGATGCTCACCGGCTTCATGCCCTGGTTCTTGAGGGCCGTGATCCACGCGCGGACGTGCTCGGGGAGGATGTCGATCATCCGCATCGAGCCGAACGTCGACATGATGTTCCTGTAGATCGCGTACGTGTAGCCCTCACGGGTGGTGGCCTCGACCTGGTGGTTCGGGAGCCAGGTCTCCTCCACGTAGTCCTTGAAGCGTTGCCTTCCTCGGCCGGGGTCTCCCGTGCGGCCTCTGGAGACTTCGACCTCCGCTCGCTGCCATGCCTTGTCGGCGTCCTTTTTATTCGAGTATGTCCCGGCTGACCGCAGTCGACCTCTGATGTCGATGTAGCAGGCCGTGTAGCGGTACTTTCCGTTGTTGCCCTTGCGCTTCTTCGCGTATCCCAAGGCGCGATCCTCCATGATCATCCGTCCGTGATTTGTCCGTGGACGGTGGCGGACGGGCCATCCTTGTCCGTGAATGGCTGACACCGCCGCAGGCCGTCTACCTGGGATTTTAACGCGGATCGCCTTTACCTGCATGACCCCCAAAAGGGCATGATTTGGAGTTCGGGACTAAGTTGTCGTGGGTTCAAAATCTTGCTGTTGGAGGGTGGAAAATTCTGTCGGGCTGCTGGTCTAGTCGCCAATTGATTGCGCCTTCTGAAGGGGCGATGAGGGGGCGAGATTGTCTCGCTTACGTGGGCGTCTGGGGGGTGCGCGCGGGTTTTGATTCTGTTTGGTCGGGGTGGTTGTTAGGTGGCGGGGGTTAGGGGAGTTCTTGGGGGAGGTTGTGGGGGTTGGTTTGGGCGATGATCAGGGTCGCGGTGGTGGAGGTTTTCGCGGTGGTCAGGGCTGCGTCTAGGGCTGTGGCGGTGGTGGCCGTGTGGGTGGATTGGACGCCCAGGGCGTTCGCGAATTTGGTGTAGTCCCAGCGGTTGAGGGTGACGTACGGCTTCGGCTGGGCGTTGGGGTCGGTGAAGTAGGACTTGTCGAGGAGGAACTGCTCGTACGCGTAGATGCCGTTGTCGATCACGATGACGACCGGGTCGCGCTCGTAGCGCGCCATGGTGGACAGTGCTTGTGCCGTCATGTGGAAACCGCCGTCGCCGCAGATGACCAGGGGGCGGCGGGACGAGCCGAACGAGGCGCCGACGGCGGCGGCGACGGAATGGCCGATGGAGGCCCAGACGCCGCTGCACATGAACGCGTCCCGGCCCTTCACGGGCAGGTTCGCGGCCGAGACGACGCCGAGGAGGGTGTCGGAGATGACGAGCCAGGACTCGTCCAGGGCGGCGCCGACGCGTTCGTAGACCTGGCGGTAGGTCAGTGCGCCGGTGGCCGGGGCGGGTGCGGGGGGTCGCACGCCGGCGGGGACGGGGCGGGGCGGCGCCTTCGCCGCTTCGGTGACGAGTTCCGTTACGAGAGTGGTGAGCTGAGCGTTCTGTTTGGGGGCTCCCTTGATCCTCACCTTGCCGTCGTAGGCGGTGACGATGCGTCCTATGCCGCTGGTCACGAGCGGTGCGTAGCCGTTGGGGAGGACGCAGCCGAGCATCACGAGCAGGTCGGCGTCCCGGACGGCGTGCGCGGCGGCCGGGGCCGAGTGCGGCGGGTCGTAGACCCCCACCCAGCCGTTGCCCTGCTCGGGCAGGACCGACTTGGCGAGCAGGGCGGTCGACCAGCGCGTTCCGAGCTTGGCGATCAGGTCGGCGGCCTTGTCGGCGAGGCCGTACCGCTGGATCTCCGTGCCGAGCAGGACGAGCGGCGAGTTCGCGGCACGGATGAGGCCGACGATCGTGGCCGCGAGCTGCTTCTCGGTGCCGGCCGGCGGGTCGGTGAGGGGGAGCGGTCCGGACGGCGCCGGGCAGGGCTTGTCCCAGAGGTCCAGGTTGATCTCGATGTAGACCGGCCGTTTCCGCTTGAGGGCGGTCGCGATCGCGTTGTCGACCACGGCCGGCACGTCGGCTGCGGTGACGGCCCGGGCCGCGCTCGCGGTGACGAGTGCGTAGGCGCTCAGGTCGGTGTCGGGGCGGCCGATCGAATGGGAGAAGACGATGTCGAGGTTCTTCAGGTTGTCGAGGCTGTGGGGGCTCGGTCCGCCGTTGACGACGACGACCGGGCTGCGTTCGACGTAAGCCCCGGCGATCGCGTTGATCATGCTGAGCGTGCCGACGCCGTAGGCGACCGCGGCGGCGCCGAGGCCCTTCGCGCGCGCGTACCCGTCGGCCGCGTACCCGGCTTCGAGATCGCTCGCCGTGACCACGGTCCTGATGGCGTGCGCGCCGGCCGCGTCGAAGAGGTCCGAGCAGTAGGCGGCGGGGACGCCGAACAGCGTGTCCACGTGCTGCTCGGCGAGGCGCCTCAGGACGTAGTCGGCGACGGTGGAGGTCATACCGGGTTGCAGGGCGGGACGCAGGGCGTGTCCGCGGGGGCCAGGCGGCGCTGCCTCAGCCACTCGGTGATCCGCGGATGCTGGATGAAGTTCTCGGGAATCGCCATCGGCGGTGCCAGGCCGAAGTTCATGGCGATCGCTCTCACGAGCTTCTTGCACTCCGCCTTGCTCGGTTGCTCGTTCTCGGTGCAGTCGAAGTTCCCGCCGATGACGACGTGGTCGCTGCGCGGGAACATGTAGCCGTTCTGGCTGTAGAGGTACTGCAGGTTCGGTTGGTGCCGCAGCATCGCCAGGTCGCCGCGGATGGGGTGCATGGCCGTGTCGTTCCAGAGCTTCTTCGCGCCGTAGCCGGTGCAGTTGACGATGACCTTCTGCGTCACCGTGCTGAACACGTGCGCCTGGTCGGTGAACTTGCACTGCACGAAACGGGCCCCGCGCCTGTTCAGGTCGTCCGCCAGCCGTTTCAGGAAGGTCGGCGGTTCGATCAGCAGGGTCTGGTACAGGTGCCCCGGGTTGTGGTGCTCGTGGAACGGCATCCGCGGAAGGTCCACCCGGGGCGGGATCAAGGAGGGCGCGATACGCAGCACCTCCTCCAGGTTGTGGGTCTTCTTCGAGGCGTAATTGGGGCGCTCGGACACGCCGAAGCCCTGGCCGATGCTGCACTTGAAGGTCGTGTACGCCGTGGTGAGGATGTCCTTGAGCTCGCTGTCCTTGCCCTGGTATTCGACCAATGACAGCGCCCATTGGCCGCCGGCCTTATGGGACGTGGTGGCGGCGAACATGCGGTCGGCGTAGATCGTGACGGTGAGGCCGAGGTCGAGCAGGCGCGTCGCCGCCGTCAGGCCCATGACGCCCGCGCCGAGCACCGCGACCTCCGTCTCGTGCGACGTGGCGATCCGCGCCTGGACGAGGTCCCGCACCTTGGCCGCGCATCCCCAGCTCAGCGTGATGCCGGCACCGCCGTGGCCGTAGTTGTGGACGACGAACCTGCCGGACACCGTCTTCGGCTCCAGGCGGTAGGAGCCGCAGCGGTACGGCCTGATCCCCGCGACGCAGGCGCCCGGCGCGTCGGCGTCGAAGGTGAAGTCCGGCGTCGGCAGCTCGGCGTCATCGGACGGCATCGCGGTTCCCCTTCCGGCGCTCCCACCGGCACCGTTCTTCCCTTTCTCCGGCTGCCTTCCTGCCCTTCCGGGGCCGCCCTCAAGACGGCATACCTCGGAGCTTGACCTTGAGAAGATATGACCTATACGGAGTCGCCCGAAAAGGGTCGATCGGAAGCAATGTGCAAGACGCGAGGCTTGCTGCGGGGTGGGCGGGTCCACGGCGGTGGAGGCCGCTCGCGCATCCTCGGAAAAGATTCCGGGGATGCGTGAACTTCTGTGCGCTCTCTGGACATCCAGACGCCCGCGGCGGGGCGCGGGTTCGGGCCGCAGCGGGTCGGATTGATCACGTCCGGGCGCACCAACCCCGCGGGGACGGGTCCGCATCTCACCCTGCACAGCGCGACCACGAAGGCCGCGCACCGAGAGAGGGAGCGGCGACCCATGCGGAAGATCGTGA
This sequence comes from Spirillospora sp. NPDC046719, assembly GCF_040645715.1. Lineage (NCBI taxonomy): Bacteria > Bacillati > Actinomycetota > Actinomycetes > Streptosporangiales > Thermomonosporaceae > Spirillospora > Spirillospora sp. NPDC046719. Next base: position 24,570 of record NZ_JBEYYT010000043.1, read on the forward strand.
TCACCGGAGTGGCGGCGGCACTGGCGCTCGGCCTGACGGCCTGCGGCGGCAACGGCGGCGGCAAGACCGCGGCGGCGCCGGCCTCCACGCCCAACGGCTCCTCGCCCGCGCCGAGCGAGAGCTCGACACCGGGCGGCACGTCCACGCCGGGCGCGCCGTCCACGCCGTCCGCTCCGGGCGCCTCCACCCCGCAGGGCCCGGGCGGTCAGGGCGCCCCCGTCGTCCAGCACACTCCGCCCGCGCCGCAGGGCGGCCAGCAGATCACCACCAAGTGGGGGCGGCTGCGCTACCTGGCCCCGGGCAAGTTCCTCGTCGGCAACGTCGCCTTCTTCACCGCCGACGACACCGTCCTGTACGTCGCCGGCGGCACCTGCCCCGACGGCTCCCCCACCCCGCCCGACGTCATGAAGTGCTCGCTCGACGGGTTCGACCAGTGGGTGCAGGCCGCGCCGCACAACGCCAGCGTCCGCTTCTCCGGCCAGGCCGCCGTCCGCATCACCGAGACCCAGTAGTCCGCCGAGGGCGCGCGCGGGCTCCGATCGGCGCGTCGTGCGGCTCCCGGCTCAGGAGAGCAGGAGCGGGAGCCAGACGCCGATGTTGCCGAGGATCACCGTGACCATGGAGTACTGCAGGAACGAGTGCTTGCGCCAGACGATCTTGGACAGGGCGACCAGCTGCGTGCTGAGCACGAGGCGGTTGCGCCGGCCGACGCCGTGTTCGAGCGCGGTGACGAGTTCGGCCGGGTCCCAGCGGCGCAGGTGGCCGAAGTAGACGTAGCCGCGCCGCCAGTTCCTCCGCGCCTCCAGGCGGTTCAGCTGCGGGAAGACGGCGGCTCCGGCGAGCACGATGGCGCCGACCAGGAGGGCGACGCCGATGCCGAAGGTCCAGGTCTCGAGGCCGGACAGGTGCCGCAGCCGCTTTCCGGACTGCGCGAAGACCACGATCATGCCGAGGATCGCCGTTTCGAGGGTGAGGACGACGGAGGCTTTCGCGTCGACCTTGGCGGTCCAGTCGTGCAGGGCCTGGTGGACGCGCCAGGCGTAGGTCTCGAAGGACTCGTCCCCGGCCCCGGACTGCCGGTCGGAATGGTTCGAGGTCTGTGTCATCGTTCCCCTCCGCTGTCGCCGGCTCCTTCTTTTGGACGCGGTGAGGAGAACGGTGAGGTCCGATCCGAACCGGAATATGTCCCGGGGGTAACCGGAGAGGCGAGGATTTCCCGGAGTCCGGTCTCCGCCGGATGGTGAGGAAGGCCGCGGCTAAAGGCGGCCGAAAGGCGTCCCGGCGGATTTGGCGAGGTCGTGGGCGGTGAGGAGGGTCGGGAGGGCCAGGGCGGTCAGGGCGAGGGTCGCGGGGACGGCGGTCGTGGCGCTCTGGGCCGCGGCGGCGGCGAGGCCGGTGCCGGTGAGGGCGAGGGCGGCGGTCAGGCGGCGGGTGGAGGGGAGCGCGGCGGTGCGGGCGGCGCGGGCGATGAGGATGCAGAGGCGGTAGGCGGTAAAGGCGAGGGTCGCCCAGTAGTAGGCGAACAGGGCCGCGTCGAGGGGTGCGGGCGGGTGCTTCAGCGCGCCGGTCCGGGCGATGAGGAGCATGGCGAGGACGGCCAGGCCGGGGGCCGCGAGGGTGCGGACGGCCTGGACGGCCAGGTCGCGGAGGACCGTCCGGCGGAAGAGGGGCGGGAGCGGGGCGGCGAGGGCGGCACCGAGGAGGACCGGGGCGAGCCAGAGGCTGGTCGCGGGGTGGGCCGGGTCGGCGGTCAGGGTGCTGGACGGCTGCACGGCGCGCAGGAGCAGCGTCGACAGGGCGAGGACCGCGAAGAGGGCGACGGCGACGGTGCGGCGGGTCTGCCCGGTGCCGGACTCGGGCCAGTCGGTGGGGTGCAGCCAGAGGCGGGCGGCGCCGGCGAGGGTGTCGGGCCAGGCGCGCGGGCCGGCGTCGCGGAGCGCGCCGTCGATCTCGGCGCCCCAGCGTTCGCGGACGGGCGGCGGGTAGAGCGCGGACGCCCTCATGCCGGGCCCAGGGCGCGGAGGCCGGCCTGGGAGACGCGGGCCATCTGCTCCAGCTCGACGCGGAGCGCGGCGCGGCCGGCGTCGGTGATGCGCATGGTGCGGTGGCGGGCGTCGGACGCGTCGTCGGACGGGCGGATCAGCTCGCGGGCCTCGAGGCGGGACAGCGCGCCGTAGAGGCTGCCGGGGCCGAGCTTGCGGCCGGTGAGCTCCTCGATCGCGGTGTTGATGGCGTAGCCGTGCAGGGGTCCCTCGGCGAGGACGGTCAGGACGAGCATCTGGGCGTCGTTGCTGTGCACGCTCCCGAGTCTAGTACGAGACACGATGCTACTTGCCACGTAGTACGAGACGCGTACTATGGCGGCCATGGAACGGACGGAACGGCTGCGGGCCGTGCTGGCGGGCCTCGCCCTGGCCTGCCTTTTCGAGGCGCTGACGGTGTTCGCCACGCAGGACAAGGCGGTCCGGGCGGAGAGCCCGTGGCAGGACGACCCCTACGACGTGGCCGTGTCGCTGGCCCAGTTCGCGGTGCCGATGCTCGCCGCGGTGATCGCGTTGCGGCTGCTCGCGTGGCGGGCGCCGGGCGGCGCCGACCGGGAGCGCCAGACGGTGCGGGCGGCGGGGGCGATGACCGCGCTCGTCGGGATCGCGCTGGCGTTCGAGTGGGCCGCCGTCGGGGCGGTGCGGCGGTCGTGGGGCGCGTGGACGTGGGTCCTGGTCGGCGGGCTCGCCGTGACGTCGGTGTGCGCGGCGGTCGTGGCGGTGATGCTGGCGCGGTGCCGGGGCCCCCGGGTGCGGTGGCGGCACGACTGGCTCGGGGACGTCCTGCTGGTCGCGAGCCGGACGCCGGTGGTGCGGCGATGGGCCGCGCCGGGCGCCGCCGACTGGGTGCGCAGGCACGCGATGAGCGTGTTCGTGCTGGCCAGCGCGCTCGCCGCGGTGGGGATCGTCGGCGCGATGGTCGTCGGCGAGCACTGGACGGACCCGGCGCTCATCGCGTGGGTGCTCGCCGTCGAGTTCACGTCCCACCTGGCGTTCTGCCTGATCGCCAACGCGGTCGCCGGGTTCGTCGCGCGTCCGGAGCGGCCGTGGACGCGGCGCGCCGGCGAGGCGTCGGTCGTGGCGGGGTGCGTCGCGGTCCAGCTCGCGGTGGCGTTCCGCGACGCGCTCTGGCCGGGGACGGTGACGTCGGTGGCGGACGCCGCCGCCCTCACGCTCGGGGCCGGGGCGGCCACCACGGCCGTCGCCGGGGTGCTGCTCATGACGAAGGGGAGGCAATGGCAGCGGTGATCGGTGCGAGCGGGCTGTCCAAGCGGTACGGGCGGCGGCAGGCGGTGCGCGGGCTCGGCTTCACGGTCGGGGCCGGGCAGGTCTGCGCGCTGCTCGGGCCGAACGGGGCGGGCAAGACCTCGACCATCCGGATGCTGGTCGGGCTGTCCCGGCCGGACGAGGGCGAGGCGAGGATCCTCGGCGAGCCGGTCCGGCTCGGCGCCCCGGTGCTGCGGCGGGTGGGGGTGCTCATCGACGGCCCGGCGTTCGTCCCGCACCTGTCCGGAACGGCGAACCTCAGGCTGCTGTGGGCGGCGACGGGACGGGAGTGGCCGCCGCCCGCGCTGGACGACGCGCTCGACCTCGCGGGCCTGGGCGCGGCGGTGAACCGGAAGGTCAAGGGCTACTCGATGGGGATGAAGCAGCGGCTGATGCTGGCGCAGGCGCTGATGCGCGCGCCGGACGTGCTGATCCTCGACGAACCGGCGAACGGCCTGGACCCGGCGGAGGTGCGGGCGCTGCGCGAGCGGCTCGGGGAGCTGGCGCGGGGCGGCGCGGCGGTGCTGGTGTCGAGCCATCAGCTGGCGGAGGTGCAGCAGCTCGCGACGCACGCCGTGGTGATGAACCGGGGGCGGCTCGTCGCGTCGGGCCCGCTGGACGAGCTGCTCGGCGGCGAGGACGCCTACCGCGTCGAGGTGGACGACACCGGGCGGGCCGCGGCCGTGCTGCGGGAGGCGCGGAGCGTCGCGTCGGTCGCCGTGCGGGACGGGCATCTGGTCGTGACCGCGCCGGGGACGCCGCCGGCGGAACTCGTGCAGGCGCTGGTCACGGCGGGTGTGGGCGTCATGTCGGTGACCCGGGCGGACCGGTCGCTGGAGGAGGCGTTCCTGACGATGACCGAAGGGGAGGGCGAGCGTGCTGCGCGTTGAGCTGAGGACCCAGTTGCTGCGGATCCGGACGCTGGTGGCGCTGGCGTGCCTGGCGGCCGTGCCGGTCATCGCCGGGCTGGCGACCGCGTCGCATGCCGGGCACCGCAACGGCGACCAGGGCGGGTTGTACGGCGCGTCGCCGTTCTCCGCGCTCAACCACGCGATGGCGAGCCTCGAGTTCGTCGGCCCGTTGCTGCTGCCGGTCGTCGTGGCGCTGCTGGCGAGCGCGATCGGCTCGTCCGACCGGGACTGGGGGACGCTGCGGTACCTGTACGTGGCGCCGGTCGGCCGGGGGCGGCTGCTGGCGGGCAAGCTCGGCGCCGTCGCGATCGTCACCGCGGCAGCGACGCTGTTCGTGCTGGCCGGAGGCGTCGGCGCCGGGCTGGCGCTGTTCGGCTGGCACCCGTTCCGCGTCATCGGCGCGGCCGACCTGTCCACGGGGGACGCGATCGGGCGGGTGCTCGCGGCGTCCGGCTACACGCTGCTGTGCATGCTCAGCATCGCCGGGATCGCGTTCGCGCTGGGGCTGCTGCTGCCGCGCGGCGCCGAGGCGCTCGGCGCGGCCGTCGGGTTCGTGGTCGCGGCGAGCATCCTGAACGGGTCGCCGGTGCTGCGCGCCGTCCAGGTCGTCCTGCCGGTGCACTACTGGCAGGACTGGACGCACCTGTTCGTCCCCGGCGGGACGGCGCGCCTCGGCACCGGGATCGCGTGCCAGCTCGCCACGACCGCCCTGGCGGCGGGGGTGTCCGTGCTGGTCCTCCTGCGCCGGGATCCGGCGGCGTGACGCCTTCGCGGCGATCATCCGGAATGGCGGCGGAATGTCGGCGCGGGACGGCACCCTGTCGGGCATGCCGATCATGCCGCCCGCCGATGCGCCGTCCTCGAACGTGTACGTGGAATGGGTGCGGGCCAACGATCCCGCCGAGGCCGCGACGGCGCGGGAGCGGATGGACGCCCTGCGCCGGTTCGTCGGGGGGATGCGCCCCGGCCAGGAGATCGGCGAGTTCGTCAGGGAGCGGCGCCGCGAACTGCCTCCGGCGCATCTGGCCTGGTACCTCGACACCCTCGGGCACCTGCTGTGCGAGGGCCACCCGCGGCAGGCGGAGGAGGCCCACAGCAGCGCCCGTGCGGCGGGCGCGCGGTTCGGCGGGCCCGGCGTCGCGTACCGGGTGGCGGACGACCTGCTGTTCGCGCGGTACGGGGTGTTCGACGGGGCGCGGATCGCGGAGCAGCGGCGGTGGCTCGCCGGGGAGCTGCCGCCGGGCGAGGCGCACGCGGAGTTCGCCCGGTTCGCGTGCGCGGTGGCGGGCGGGGGCGCGAAGCTGCCGGCCGACCTGCACGGGCAGGTGCGGGACTCGGCGCGGGCCGCGGGCCTCGGCGCGGACGAGGAGGCGCGCGTGCTCGGGAACGTCCTGGCGGCGTCGGCCGCCTCGGACCCGGCGCCGCCGAAGAGGAGGATGGCCGGCGCGGTCTTCGGACCGGTGGTGCCGGGCGCCGTGCTGAAGGCGGCCGCGAAGGTCTTCCAGGGCCGGCAGCTGGAGGACGCGGCGCTGCGCGGGATGGCGGAGCTGTTCCCGCTGGCCGGGGACAGCGGCGGGTGGCTGCGGATGCTCGCGGCGGCGCGCGCGCTCGACGCGATGGCGGACGGGCGGATCGTCCCGTGCGGGTCGCTCGGAGCGTGGCTGGAGCGGTACTCGTGGCACTACAGCGAGCCCGGCCTGCTCCGCCGCAGGGCGAAGAGCCGCCAGGCACTGCCGGACGAGCTGTACGACCTGCTGCCGCGGATCGCGCCGCGCATCGCGGCGGAGGGGCGCCCGCTGCTGCTGCACGGCCGGGTCGGGTTCGGCTACATGGACGCCGACCTCGCCGACGCGTGCCTCGCGGAGGGGATCGAGCTGGAGGCGGGGGACTACAGGCCGCAGATCGCGGGCGACCGGCCTCGCCGGGACCTGCGGGCGCTGGCCGCCCACCCCGTCCTCGGCAAGCTGCTGGAGGAGCACGGCGCGGGCCTGGCGAGGCAGGGCGGCACGGCGGTCAGCGCGCTGCCGGAGAGCGCCGACCTGCGGCGGCACGTCCTGGCGCGGATCCATGAACTGGTGGAGCGGTCGGCGGGCGCGGGGCTGCCGAAGGCGGAGGAGGCCATCGCGGAGCTGGACAGGCTCCTCGACGTGCGCACCTCGGCCGCCCTGGAGGGCGCCGCCGACGAGCTCGCCGCCGTCGACGTCGTGGAGCCGCTGCTGCGGACGCTGCGCACCGGAATCCCGGCGGAGCTGGGGTGGCCGGTCTACGACGCGGCACTGGAGGAGATCGGCCGCCTCGACGGGGTCACGTCCGTCCGGGGCGTGCTGACCGTGTTCGGGAACGGGCGCGCGGTGGCGTTCGACCGGGAGGGGCGGCTCGGGACGTGCACGTACACCGTCCCGCAGGACGAGAAGGTGCACGACCTGCGCGTCTGCCATGTCGACGGCCGGTTCCTGGTGGCGTGGCGCGGCTCGTGGTACGGGCCGCACGGGCGCGGGTACTGGGCGGACCGTCCCGGCGAGGTGCTCGCACCGCAGGACCCCGGTACGGAGGACCTCGCGGGGCCGGACGTCACCGTCAGGATGCCCGGCGCGGCCGAGGACGTTGTCGTCGCGGTGGAGCGGGACGGGCTGCTGCGCGGTCGGGCCGGATCCGACGGGGCGGTGCTCTGGACGGTCGCGCACTCCCCCGCGAGACGTCCGGACGCCGGCGGGCACCCGTTCGTGCCGCCGACCGCGTTCTGGGACCGCTTCGTCCCGCGTGACGAGCCCTCCTCGCGAGCGCTGCGGGACGTGACGCGGGAGGCCGTCGAGGAACTGCTCGGAGGCGCCGACGTCCGGGCGGTGCTCCCGGACGTCACCGACCCGCGGATCGCGGACGGCGTCACCGCCACCGTGCAGTGGGCAGGGCGCATCCAGCGGCACCGCGGGACGATCCGCGAACGGGTCGCGTTCCGGCGCTCCGGCGTGCGCGTCGAACCGGTGGGCGACGCGCGCGACGCCGACCTGTACGAGCTGCTGTGGGGGCTGCTCCACGCCCGGACGGACGGGCACCCGCGCGAGAAGCCGTCCGACCAGCCGGCCATGGTCACCTCGATCGCCGCGGCCGGAGCGTACCTGCGCGGCGAGGTCGGCGAGCGGGGCCGCGCCGACAGCGTCCCGGAGCGGCCCCTCGACTGGGCGCCGCTGCTCGGGAGCATCGGCGCGGTGGCGTGGCGGCTCGTGGGCCGCCCGCTGCCGGAGCCGCTGCGGGACGCGGGCGTCGTGCTGCTGCGGGAATGGGCGCGGAGCCCGTTCGCGCGGCCGGGCCGGTGGCGGCGCGGGACCGCGCCCGGCGCGGCGCTGGCGCCGCTCCGCGAGGCGGGGCGGACGCTCGTCACCGGCGACGCGTCCGGCGCGCTGCGCGACCTGCGCGCTCTGGACCCGGACGCCGCCTACCGGTTCGTCCAGCCGGAGGACGCCCCGGCGCCGGCGGGCGCGGAGGACGTCGAGACCGTCGCGATCGCCTCCGACGACGCGGCCCGGCTGGCCCGGCTGCTGGACGCGTTCGCCGAGCACGGCCACCTGAAGCTCGACAAGGAAGCCGTCGCCGCGTTCGCGGCCCGGACCGGCGCGCGGCACGCGCACGCCGCGCTGCTGCTGACCGGGCTGCCGATGAGCCCCTACGTCGACGAGGAGAAGACGTACCGCGGCGCCCCGTACAAGATCGGGACGGCGTTCTACCGGGAGACCCGGGAGCTGGTGCACGGCTTCGCCCACGGCGACCGGCTGCGGCTGCTGGCGGCCGGGCTGCCGGACGACCCCGCGACGCTGTGGGACAGGCGCGGGACCGTCCGCGCCGCCGAGGGCATGGCGGAGGTGTGGGCGGACCTCGTCGGCGTGAGGGCCCCGGTGGCGGAGGAGGCGGCGGCCGAGTTGGAGGCCAGGCTCGTCCAGGGCGACGCGGAGGCGGCCACGCTGGCCGACCCGTCGACCGCGACCGCGCTGGCCGAGGACCTGCGCTGCCGGGCCCGGTTCGCGAAGAGCGGGTTCCGGGGCGGGGCCGCGCTGCGCATCGACACCGGCAGGCCGGGCGTGTACGCGACGTCCGGCCTGCCCGACGTGTACACCAGGGCGGCGGCCAGGGTGGCGTGGGCGCTGACCGAGCGTCCCGTCGGCGACGCGGCCGCCGCCGGGGCGGCGGAGCTGTACGAGCTGCTGCGGGCCCGGCTGGACGCGCCGGATCTGGTGGTGCCGCTGTGGGGCCGCACCCCGCTGAAGGACCCGGAGACCGCGCTCGGCCCCGGCACCTTCCCGGTGGAGGCCGACGAAGGGCTGGAGCCGCCGGTCATCCACGACAACGGGCTGCTGATGTACACGCCCTGGAAGGACGAGAACCGCGTCTCCGACTTCGACGAGTACTACCTGCGCCCGGCCGCGCTCGCCGACGACGACCTGTACGCGGAGATGGAGCGGCTGTGCGCGGCCAGGGGCCTGGCGCGACTGCGGGAGGACATCCGCGACATCGAGGTCCTGCGGGCCGGCGGCGGCCTGCACCGGATCGTCGAGCGGTCGGCGTGCACGCCCGTCCCGCCCGGCGAGTACGAGGCGAACCCCGTCCTGAGCGTCCCCGCCCTGGTGGAGGAGGTCGCCGGCGTGCTCGGCCTGGACGAGGACGCCGCCGCGCTCTACCTCCAGTTGCTCGCCCTGCCCCAGCCCACGGACCGGAACGTCCGGCGGTGGAACCGCTGGGACGCGTCCCGGCACAGGGCCGCGCAGGACGGCCTCGCCGCCGCCGGGCTGGTCGAGCGGGACAAGCGCGCCCGCGCCGGGCGTTCGGTCTTCCTCCCCGGAAGGTGGCGTGTGATCGACGCGCCGGGGCTGCCGCTGGAGTCGGCGAAGTACGACGCCTACAGGGCGCGCGGCGCGCACGCCTACCACTACGGCGCGTACCGGTTCGTCCTGCCGCCCGTCCCGCTGCACGAGCTGTTCGCCGACCTCTGGCGCGAGCGGGGAGCGGACGCCTAGCCGACGTGGGCGGCCAGGTAGTCCTCCCACGTCAGGGCGCCCTTGTCGGCGTTTTCCAGCGAGAGGTTCGCGGCGTCGCGGTAGGCGCGGCCGGCCTTGCCGGGCACGCGGACGGGCAGCATCGGCCGGCGCTTGCCCGCCGCGTCCAGGTAGCCGCGGACGAGCTCGTCGATCCGGTACACCTTCGGGCCGGCGAGGTCGGGCACGCGGCCCGCGGGGCCGCCGAGCGCCAGCTCCACCAGGCGGGCGGCCACCTCGCGCGAGTCGACCGGCTGGAAGCGCAGGCCGCCCGGCTTCGGGACGACCGGCAGCTTCGCCATCTTCCGCGCCATCGTGAACACCAGGTCGTGGAACTGGGCGGCGCGCAGGATCGTCCACGGCACGCCCGACTCGATCAGGGCCTCCTCGGCGCGCAGCTGCGTGCGCAGGTAGCCGATCGGGACGCGGTCCGCGCCGATGACCGAGATCAGGACGACGTGCCGCACGCCCGCGCGCGCGGCGGCCCGGGCGAGGTTGCGGGTCGCCTCGTCGTCTCCCTTGGCACCGCCCGCGAGGTGCAGGACAGTCTCGACGCCGTCCACCGCCGCCTCGACGCCCTCGTCCTTGAGGAGGTCGCCGGTCACGTACTCGACGCCGGCGGTGCTCTCGTGCACGCGGCGGCTGAGCACCCGGACGTCGCGCCCGGCGTCCCGCAGCAGGGGCAGGACGTGCCCGCCGAGGGTGCCGGTGCCGCCTGTGAGCAGGATCTGCGCGCTCATGTCGTCCTCCTGGGCCGTTCTCATTGCGATCGACCACCTAGACGGGGCCTTCCGCCGGGAACGTGACATGAGGCGCGGGGTGATCCGCGTCACCGGGAGGGGAGCGCAGGGGCTAGCGAGTCGGGGGCCTCGCTAGCCCCTGCCGGGGAAATGGCGATGGGGGTACTGGGAGCGGGGGTCCCCGTCGCGTCGGTCCACGCTGACGGCGGCGGACGGGCGGTCCGCGCGGCAGGTGACGGTCATCGTGACGAACCGGGTGGACGACTGGAACCGGACGAAGACGGCCCCTGGGGGCGTGCGGTTGCTCGCGCCGACGCTGAAGTTCTGCGCGGGCGTCCAGGAGACGAGGAAGGCGGCTCCGTGGTCGCAGCGGGCGACGATGTCCCCGGCCTCGGAGGCCAGGTTGGTGATGGCGGTGGTGATCTGGCGGGTGACGGTGACGGTCGGGCCGGGACGGGGCGGGTCGCGCCGCGGCGGCGCGGACGGCGAGGGCGCGGCGGACGGCGGCGGGCCCGGCGGGGTGGCCGGGACGGCGAGCGCGGCGTCCACCTCGCCGGGCGTCATCGGCTTGACGCCGCGTTCGGTGATGCCGGTGCCGACGGCGGATATCGCGGCCATGCCGGCGCCGACTCCGAGCACCGCGGCCGCCGACCACACCGTGGCGGCGAGCGCGCTGTGCTTGGACATGCGCGAACTGTTCCACATTCATGGCTAAGGTTCGGCTAAGCAGCCCTTAAGGCGTCTATAGGACCTTTTCCGGCAGCGTTCCCGGTCTAGCGTGGCGCCGTGGCGCAACTGTTGCTGGTGGAAGACGACGCCGAGGTGCGCAGCAGGCTCGTCCGCGCGCTGGGCGAGCGCGGGCACGCGGTCGCGTCGGCGCCCACGGGCATGGACGGCATCCGGCGGGCGGTGAGCGCCCGGCCGGACCTGGTGATCCTCGATCTCGGGCTGCCCGACCTGGACGGCGCGGAGGTGCTGCGGATGCTGCGCGCGGTCAGCTCCGTCCCGGTGATCGTGGCGACGGCCCGCGACGACGAGCGCGAGATCGAGCGGATCCTGAACGCGGGCGCGGACGACTACCTGGTGAAGCCGTTCGGGGCGGGGCAGCTGGACGCGCGGGTCCGGGCGGTGCTGCGGCGGGCGGAGGACCCCGGCGGCGCGGCCCGGGAGGTGCGGGTGGGCGGGCTGCGGATGAACGCGGCGGCGCGGGAGGCGTCGCTGGACGGGCGGCCGCTGGAGCTGTCGCCGAAGGAGTTCGACCTGCTGCTCTACCTGGCGTCGCGGCCGGGGCAGGTGGTGTCGAAGCGGGAGCTGCTCACCGAGGTGTGGCACGTGCCGCTCGGCGGGGCGAACAAGACGATCGACGTGCACGTGGCGTGGCTGCGGCGCAAGCTGGGCGAGTCGGCGTCGCGGCCGCGGTACCTGCGGTCGGTGCGCGGGTCCGGCATCAAGATCGTCGACCCGTCGTGAGGCGGCACATCACGCTGCTGGTGGCGTCGACGGTGGTGCTGGTGCTGGTGGCGTTCCTCGTCCCGCTGTCGCTGCTGGTGCGGGACGTGGCGCGGACGCGGACGCTGGCGGCGGCGAACGTGCGGGCGCAGGCGCTGGCGCCGGTGGTGGCGGCGGGCGACCGCGCGACGGTCGAGGTGGCGCTGCAGCAGACGGCGTCGAGCGGCTACCCGATGACGGTGCTGTGGCCGGACGGGCGGTTCAGCGGCGCGCCCGCCGAGCGGGACGCCGGGGTGCGGCTCGCGGAGCGGGGCCGGAGCCTGACGGTGGACACGCCGGGCGGGCGGGAGATCCTCGTGGCGGTGCTCGGCGGCCGCGGCGGGACGGCGGTGATCCGCGCGTTCGTCACGGACCGGCAGATGTTCGCGGGCGTCGGCCGGGCGTGGGCGATCCTGGCGGGGCTCGCGGCGGGCCTGCTGGCGGTGAGCGTGCTGGTGGCGGACCGGCTGGCGCGGTCGCTGGTGCGGCGGATCACGAAGCTGGCGGCGCTGGCGAAGGGCATCTCCACCGGGGACCTGGACGCGCGGGTCGAGCCGGGCGGGCCGCCGGAGATCCGCGACGTGACGGTGGGGCTGAACGAGCTGGCGGGGCAGATCGGCGCGCTGCTGTCGCGGGAGCGGGAGCAGGCCGCGGACCTGTCGCACCGGCTCCGCACGCCGCTGACGGTGCTGCGGCTGGAGGCGGAGACGCTGCGGGACCCGGCGGAGGCGGGCCGGATCGGCGAGCAGGTCGACGTGCTGGAGCGGACCGTCACCGAGCTGATCAACACGACGCGGCGGCCGGTGCGGGCGGAGGCGCCGTGCACCGACGCGACCGCGGTCGTGGCGGAGCGGGTGCGCTTCTGGTCGGTGCTGGCCGACGAGCAGGACCGGCGGATGGACCTGCGCATCCCGTCGGGACCGCTGCTGGTCCGTGTGCGCGCGGAGGACCTGTCGGCGTGCCTGGACGCGCTGCTCGGGAACGTCTTCGCGCACACGCCCGAGGGCGGCGCGATGGGCGTGGCGCTGGAGGCGCGCAGCGGCGCGGTGTACCTGACGGTGGACGACGCGGGCCCCGGTTTCGGCGGCCGGCATCTGCTGCGGCGCGGGGTCAGCACCGCGTCGTCGACGGGCCTCGGGCTGGACATCGTGCGGCGGACGGCGGAGGCGAGCCACGGCAGCCTCCAGCTCGGCGAGTCACCGGCCGGGGGCGCGCGGGTGATGGTCCGTTTCGGCGTCCCACCGCGCGACAGCGTCCCGCCGCGCGATGGGGATCACGCGCCTTAGCCGACTCTTAACCCGTCCGAAGCGCCGCCTTATCGGGTGAGCCGCGACTCTGGCGGGGTGATGTCCCCACCGCGGTCCGGCGGCGGATCCGTACTGCCGCTGGCCAACCGCATCGTGCGGCTCGGCGGCGCCGGCGCGGGCGCCGTCCTGCTGGTGCTGTGCGCCGTGGTGGCCCAGGCGACGCAGGCGCCGCGGGGCCGCCCGGCGGCGGCGCCCGAGCCCGCGTCCCAGCGGACCCGCCCGGCGCACGCGTCGCGGGGCTCCAAGCCCGCGGAGACGACCGCGAAGACCGCCCCGCTGGTCCGGACGGTGCGCACCGCGGTGCTCCGCCAGCGCTCGACGATCGCGCGCCGCGAGTTCGGCGGGCGCGCGCCGAAGGCTCCGACCGTGCTGCTGTCCCGGTCGGACGCCGCGAAGGGCTGGGCGTTCGGCTCGTCGGTCATCGCGCCGCCGGACGGCGTGGACGCGCCGCCCGACGCGTCGCTGTTCATCGCCCGCCGCCTCACGACGGGCTGGCAGGTGTCGGTGACCGGCGCGCCGACCTTCGCGGCGTTCGCGAAGCACGCCCCGTCCGACGTCGTGCCGGACGGCGAACGCGCGCTCCTCGCCCGCTACGGGAAGGCCGCCGTGAGCGGGGCGGCCACCGGGCTGGAGCTGCCCTGGGGTCCCGGGAAGTCGTGGACGGTGCGGCCCGCCGGCGACCCGAGGGCGATCGCGTTCGCGGGAGGGGACGGCCGGGTCCTGGCACCCGGGCCCGGCCGCCTCTACCGGCTGTGCAGCCGGACGTCCGGGCACGCGATGCTGCTGCTGATCCACCCCAACGGGCTCGCGTCGACGTTCTCCCGGCTGACCGCGCCGGCCGCGGTGAAGGACGGCGGCGCGGTCCGGACGGGCGCCTACCTCGGGACGACCGGGCGCGGCCTGCCGTGCTCGACCGGGCAGGCCGCCGGGCCCGCGTCCGTGGTGTTCGGGGTGCTGTCGGGCGGGCGGCCCGCGGCGCTCGACGGGTTGCGGATCGGCGGCTGGACGCTGCGGGTCGCCGCGTCCGGCCGGGCGGTCGCGGCGACGCGGGACGGCGTCCGCGTCGGCCAGGGCGACCCGCTGCTCAACCTCGGCGACGGTGCGGTCCCCACCCCCGCACCGTCG
>NZ_JBEYYT010000044.1:0-38208 GCF_040645715.1 Spirillospora sp. NPDC046719
GCCGGGGACGGGCGGGCGGCCCGGCTGTTCACCGAGATCGCCCACGACGAAGCCCAAAGCCCTCGGCGGGCCGTGAGCGGACCCGCCGGCCCTCCGTGCGCGCCCTCGGATCGGCACTCTCCGTGTCGGCCTCTGCTCGGTTTCATCGCCGCGTCCCAACCTCGCGCGCCGACGTTGGCCGACAGAACAGGTCCGCTCGCGGTGCGGCTCGCGATGCTTGGGCGATGCGTCGACCAGAGGTGCCCGCCCTGACAGAACGCCGTGCCGCGGCGAACCGCGACAAGCGACGGGCCGGGGCTCGGCCCGCGGCCCGCGAACAGGCGCGCGAGGCCGCGTTGATCGCCGACATCGAACGGCTGGTGTGCTGCGAATCCCCGTCCGACGATCTGGCCGCGGTCGCCCGCAGCGCGGAGGTGGTCGCCGAGATCGGCGCCCGGCACCTGGAGGCCGAGGCGGAGCGGGTCGTCATCGACGGGCGCACCCATCTCCGTTGGCGTTTCGGCGCCGAACCGCGCGTCCTGCTGATCGGGCACCACGACACGGTGTGGCCGATCGGCTCGCTGGAGACGCACCCGTTCCAGGTCCGCGACGGGGTGCTGCGCGGACCGGGATGCTTCGACATGAAGGCGGGGCTGGCGATGGCGTTCCACGCGTTGGCGGCGCTGGACGACCTGGACGGCGTGACCCTCCTCGTCACCGGTGACGAGGAGCCGGGGTCGCCGTCGTCACGGCGGCTCATCGAGAACGAGGCGCGGCGGTGCGCGGCCGCACTGGTGCTGGAAGCAGCCGGGCCCGGCGGGGCCCTGAAGACCGAGCGCAAGGGCGTGTCGCGCTACGAGGTGCTGGTGCGGGGAAGGGCCGCGCACGCCGGCCTGGAGCCGGAGCGCGGCGTCAACGCGACGGTCGAGGCGGCCCGCCAGATCACGGCCGTGGCGACGCTGAGCGATCCCGCGCTGGGCACGACCGTCACGCCGACCCGTCTGGAGGCGGGCACCACGGCGAACACCGTTCCCGGATCGGCACGCTTCGACGTCGACGTCCGGGCGGGGGCGGCCGCCGAGCAGCACCGCGTCCACAGGGCGATGCAGGCCCTGCGGCCGGGCCTGCCGGGCGCCGCTGTGCAGGTCAGGGGCGGCCCGAACCGGCCGCCGCTCCCCGCGGCGGCTTCGAAGCACCTGATCGCGCGCGCGCCCCGGCTCGCGGACGACCTCGGGGTCGGCCCGCTCGCCTCGGTCGCCGTCGGCGGCGCCTCCGACGGGAACCTCACCGCGGGTGTCGGCACGCCCACCCTCGACGGACTGGGGGCGGTCGGCGGCGGCGCGCACGCCGATGACGAGCACCTGGTCGTGGCGGAGTTGCCGAAGCGGACGCGGTTGCTCACCGCGCTGGTCGCCGAACTGCTGGCGGCGGAGAGTCGTCCGTCCGGACGAACCGGGCCCCGCCGTCCGGTGCTCGCGGACCATCCGCGGGACGGCGCCGGCTGCGAGCATGGCCGGCGTGACTGATCTCATCCGCGACCGTCGCGAGTCCCCGCCCGTCGACGCGGCGTGCGCCGCGGCCGAGGCCGCCGCGCGAGCCGCGGGCGTCGGCATCCGCCCCCTGGACAGGGTCGGCGAGCTCGAGGCCGTCCGCCGCCTGTACGAGCACATCTGGCGCACGGGAGAGAACAATCCTCCGGTGACGGCCGACCTGCTGCGCGCGATGACGAAGGCGGGCGGCTACGTGAGCGGCGCCTTCGACGACGGGGAGCTGGTGGGAGCCTGCTTCGGCTTCTTCTCCCCGCCGGCGCGCGAGGCCCTGCACAGTCATATCGCCGGGGTGCTGGCGCACACGCAGGGACGCAACGTCGGTTTCGCGCTGAAGCTGCACCAGCGTGCCTGGGCGATGCTGCGCGGCGTCCGCGAGATCTGCTGGACCTACGATCCCCTGGTGCGCCGCAACGCGTACTTCAACATCGCCAAGCTGGCCGCCGATCCGGCCGAGTACCTGGCGAACTTCTACGGTCCGATGGACGACGACATCAACCGCAGCGACGCCACCGACCGGGTCCTGGTCCGGTGGCGGCTGGAGACGCCCGAGGTCGAGGCGGCCTGCGACGGCGGGCCCAGGATGACCGATGCGGGGGCCGCCCGCGCGGCGGGGGCGGCCGTGGCGCTGAGCGCCTCCGCCGCGGGCGGCCCGGTCGTCGGGCACGCCGGCGCGCGCACCGTGATCGTCGGCGTCCCCGGCGACGTCGAGGCCCTGCGGGTGAGCGACCCGGCCTGCGCCGCGGAGTGGCGCACGGCGGTACGGGAGGTTCTCGGCGGGCTGATCGCGGACGGCGCGCGGGTGCGCGGATTCGACCGGACGGGCTGGTACGTCCTGGACAGGCGGGAGGCGGAGTGAAGCTCACCGGGGTCGAGATCCGCACCATCGAGGTGCCGCTCGTGTCGCCCTTCCGGACGTCGTTCGGCACGGAGACCGTGCGGCGGGCGCTGCTGCTCCGCGCCGTCACCGACGAGGCCGAGGGATGGGGCGAATGCGGCGCCGGGACGGCGCCCCTGTACTCCTCGGAGTACACGCACGCCTCCGCCGACGTCCTGAGACGTTTCCTGGTGCCGGCGTTGGCCGGGGTGCCGGACCTGGACGCGCACAAGGTCGCCCCGGCCCTGGCCCCTTACAAGGGCCACCGCATGGCCAAGGCCGCGTTGGAGATGGCGGTCCTGGACGCGGATCTCCGTTCCCGCGGCGTCGCTCTCGGCCACGCCCTCGGCGCCGTCCGCGACACCGTGCCGTGCGGGGTGTCCGTGGGGATCGCGGAGTCGATCCCCGCCCTGCTCGACACGGTCGCCGGATACCTGGAGGCGGGCTACCTGCGGATCAAACTGAAGATCGAACCCGGCTGGGACGTCGAGCCGGTCCGCGCCGTGCGCGAACGGTTCGGCGACATCCTGCTGCAGGTCGACGCCAACACCGCCTACCAGCGCGGCGACGCCCGGCACCTGGCCCGGCTCGACCCGTTCGGCCTCCTCCTGCTGGAGCAGCCGCTGGCGGAGGACGACCTCCTCGGACACGCGGACCTCGCCACGCGGATCACCACACCGATCTGCCTCGACGAGTCGATCGTCTCGGCCCGCGCCGCCGCCGACGCGATCGCGCTCGGAGCCTGCCGGGTGGTGAACATCAAGCCGGGCCGCGTGGGCGGTTACCTCGAAGCCCGGCGGATCCACGACGTCTGCGCGGCGCACGGCGTCCCGGTCTGGTGCGGCGGCATGCTCGAGACGGGCCTGGGGCGCGCCGCCAACGTCGCGCTCGCCGCGCTGCCCGGGTTCCTCCTGCCCGGCGACACCTCCGCGTCCGACCGCTACTACCGGACCGACATCACGCCGCCGTTCCGCCTCGAGGACGGGCACCTCGCCGTGCCGACCGGACCGGGACTCGGCGTCACCCCGATCCCGGACATCCTGGATGCCGTCACGGTCACGACGAAATGGGTGCCGATCGCCGCAAAGTGATTCCCTTTTGTTCTGTTCGACAGATCGGATAGCGTGATTTCGTCATGCAGAACGAACGGCGACCTCCACGTGCCGCGCTAGCTTCGGGCGCATGCCCGCACCCGTGACCGGCCTCCCGCGAGCCAGCCTCGCGCGCGTCCTGGAGGAACTCGGAACCACGCTGCTCGACGTGGTCTGCGGCGACGTCGAACTCGCCGGCGACATCGGCGGCGTCGTCATCCACGACCCGCTCGACGAGCCGGAACTGCCGGACAACGCGCTGGTGCTGGGCGTCGGCCTGCATGACCCCGCCGACATCGCGCGGGTGGTGACCCGGCTCGGGCGGCGCGGCGCGGCCGGGCTGGTGGTCCGCGCGCCCGTGGCACCCGACGAACGGCTCGTCGCGGCGGCGCGCGAGTCGGGGGTGGCGGTCCTCGCGTTCGCCCGGGGCGCATCGTGGACGCACCTGGCGGGGATGCTCCGGAGCCTGACCGCCGACAGCGGCCTGCACGACACCGACGCCCACGCGTTCGGCCGGATCCCGTCCGGCGATCTCTTCGCGGTCGCCAACGCCATCGCCGCGCTGCTCGGCGCGCCCGTCACCATCGAGGACCGCAACTCCCGCCTGCTGGCCTTCTCGAGCCGGCAGGAGGAGGCGGACCTGTCCCGGGTCCAGACGATCCTGGGCCGGCAGGTCCCGGAGCGGTACACCCGCATCCTGGAGGAGCGCGGGGTGTTCCAGGCGATCTACCGCAGCGACGGCCCCGTCTTCGTGGCGCCGCTGCCGAGGACGGGCGACGCGGAACAACCGCCCGCGCTGCCCCGCGCGGCGATCGCGGTGCGCGCCGGGGACGAGATCCTCGGCACGATCTGGGTGATGGTCCCCGAGCCCCTCAGCGAGGAGCGCGGCCAAGCGCTCTACGAGGCGTCCAAGCTCGTCGCGATGCACATGGTGTGGCACCGCGCCGACGCGGACATGGAGCGGCGGCTGCGGGCGGAGTTGCTGAGCACCGCCCTCGAAGGCGGGCCGCAGTCGCTGGAGGCGGTCCGCCGCCTCGGCCTGAAGGACGAGCGTGCCGTCGTCCTCGCCCTCACCGTCGTCGGTTCGGCCACCGAGCAACCCCTGCCCGCCCAGCTGGCCACCGAGCGGAAGCGGCTCGCCGACGCCTTCGCCATGCACCTGTCCGCCATGCACCCGCGCGCCGCCGCCGCGCTGATCGGCGACGTCTCCTACGGCATCCTCCCCTTTCCGCAGAGCCGGCAGGAGGCCGAGGAGCGCGCGGTCCTGATCGCCACCGAGTTCCTCGCCCGCGTCGGGTCCCGCCTGCGCCCGCTGATCGGGGTGGGACGGCTCGCCCCGGACAGCTCGGCGCTCGCCCGATCGCGGTCGGGGGCCGATCGGGCGCTGCGCGTCCTGCGGTCCGGAGTCGCCGGGCGGCAGGTGGCCCGGCTGGACGACGTCCACGTCGAGGCGCTGCTGCTCGAACTCGCCGATCTCGTCCCACGCGGAGACCTCCCCAGCGGCCCCATCGCGCGCATCGCCGCCTACGACGCGGAGCACCAGACCAGTCTGGTCGACACGCTGCGTGCCTGGCTCGACGCCTTCGGCGACGTCGCGGTGGCCTCCGCCGCGATGTTCGTGCACCCCAACACGTTCCGCTACCGGCTCCGGCGCGCGGCCGAGGTCGGTGGCATCGACCTCAACGACTCGAACGCGCGCCTCTCGGCCATGCTGCAACTGCGCCTGATGTCCATCAGGTCGGTCCCGGACGACTGAGACGGCCCGACAGGCCGAGCGTCCTGACAAGGAACGCCAACCATTCGGCGTCCTGCGCGACCGCGACGTCATGGGAGGTCGCCGCGCCGTGGCCGGCGTTGTCGAAGACGTGCAGCAGGATCGGCGCCTCCCCCTCCTGGGCGGCCTGCATCCGTGCGGCGAACTTGCGCGCGTGCCAGGGCCGGCACCGCGGGTCGGTCGCCCCGGCCTGGATGTAGACCGCCGGGAAGACACCGGGGGCGACCAGCTCGTACGGCGACAGCCGGAGGAGCCGGCGCACCTCCGCCGGATCGTCCGGGTCCGCCCAGGCCTTGCGGATGACGAAGTCGAGATAGGGGTCGCGGGTGCCGCCGACGAGGTCCAGCAGGGGCTCCCGCGGCAGCACGGCACGCCACAGGTCGGGCCGCGTGGTGACGGCGACCCCGCACATGAGCCCGCCGTCGGATCCGCCGGTCAGCGCGAGCCGGCCGGCGGTCGTGACGCCCTCGGCGATGAGGTGCTCGGCGACCGCGACGAGGTCGGCGTCGCGGACGTGTCGCCGCTCCCGGTGCGCGGCCCGGTGCCAGTCCCGGCCGAACTCGCCGCCCCCGCGCAGGTACGCCTGGACGAGGACGCCGCCGGCGGCGACGAAGGCGGCCATGTCGGGCTGGTACTGGGGCAGGAGGGGCACGTTCGCCGCGCCGTACGCGGAGATCAGTGCCGGCGCCGGGCGCGCCGGGTCGCTCCCGGCCGGGCGCACCACGTGGTACGGGACCGCGGCGCCGTCGGGCGCGACGGCACACCCCGCTTCCAGCTCGGCGTCGAGGGTGACCGCCGGGGCCGACAGCGTCTCGAGCTCCGCCTCGCCCGGGCGGTGCCGGTAGACGCCCCAGGAGCTGGTCAGCGTGGAGAAGGCGAAGACGAAATCGTCCGCGGGAGCGCCGAGGGCCAGGGCGGTCAGCGGGAAGAAGGGGGCGGCGAGCGCCCCGCGGCCGGGGAGGGGGACCTCTCCGTTGGTGGCGCCCGAGCGATCGATGATCCGGACCTTGGCGAACGTCTGGTCGAACTCGCTGAGGTACAGGTGCTCGCCGACCGGGAAGAGGGACCGCAGCACCGTGTCGCCTTCCGGGACGAGCTCCGTCCACTCCGCCGGGTCGTCGGCGTCCGCCGCGTCGAGCGGGATGGCGACCACCCGCCCGCGAGGGGCGGCGACATCGGTCACGGCGATGTAGTGGTCGCCGACGATGTGGCCGGCGACCGTCCCGGGGCAGGCGGTGACGAAGGGTCGCCACGCCGTCCCGGGCTCGGACAGGTCGCGAACCGCGACGGGTATGGGGCTGCCCACTCGATGGGCGGCGACGGCCCACCGGCCGTCCGGCGAGATCTGGACGAGCGTGTACTCCCGGGAGCCTTCCCCGACCGGGATCGGCTCCACGGTGGTGTCCGGCGTGCCGAGCCGGTGGAAGAAGACCGCCTGCCGGAACTCCCGCGGTGAGCCGGTGAGGGCGAAGAAGTAGAAGCCGCTGCTGTCGGGCAGCCACGTGACACCGCCGGCCCACGCGCTGTGCAGGACCTGCTCCGGCGCGCCGTCGAGCACCCGCCCCGAGTCGACCTCGATGAGCCGGATGGTGTTGTGCTCGCTGCCGTCGGCGCAGACGCCCAGGGCCAGGACGCGGCCGTCCGGCGCCGGGGCCAGCCAGGACAGGACCGCCGGGTTCTCCTCGCCGCCGAACTCGGCCAGGTCCGCCACCGGCCGTCCCGTGCCGAACGGCCGGTCGGCGACGACGACCAGGGGCGCCGCGGCGTCCGGCGGGGTCACGGCGCGGAACCAGCGGCCGGCCGCGCATCTCGGCAGGGCCGGGCGGGACCCGCCGTGGTACGCCTCGACCAGGTCACGGACGGCCGCGGGGTCCTGCCCGTCGTAGATGACGGCGGTGGCGAGTTCGGCCTGCCGCCGCTGCCATCGCCGCACCTCGTCGGTTTCCCGCTCCAGCCAGCGGTACGGGTCCGGCACGCGGACGCCCGCGACGTCAGCGACGACCCCGACCGTACGAGTGGGCGGATAGGGAAGGGTCACGGTGCCTCCGTCTCCTCATCGTGCGCGGACTGCTTTGCGTCTGGCCCCGCGGCCGCGTCTGGCCCCGCGGCTGCGTCCGGCCCCGCGGCCGCGTCGAACTCCGCGGCTGCGTCGAACTCCGCGCGGAGCCGCTCGAACGCACCGGGGACCCGGGTGACCCGGCGGACGTGGATGAACGCGTCGTAGGCGGCCGGGAAGTCGTCGACGGGATCGAGACCGCCGTTGGCGAGCGTGCCGTCGGCGCCGTCGAAGAGCCCGCTCGGCGCACGATGGAGATCCACGACGGCCACGGGCGGGCCGATGCGGTCCAGCCGCGCCTCGATGCAGTTCGGCGGCAGGCTCCGCGCTCCAAGGGAGACGTCGCAGTCGAACGGGCGCGGGGAGCGCTGGGTGAACCGGACCTCCGGACCGGAGCCGTAGGTCATCCCGATGACGACGAGGTCGGCTCGCAGGGAGGCGGAGAGCAGGCCCCCCATCATCGTCCGGTCCAGCAACGGCGAACGTCGGACGTGCGCGTTGTGCGCGCTCACGACGATGCGCCGTTCTCGGCGGAGGATCCAGCTCACGGTCTCCGCCATGAACACGTCCCGCGGGTAGGGACCCGCCGGGGGCGCGTCCAGCTCCTCGACGAACGCCCGGAGCGAATCCGCACACCGGCGCAGGACCTCGTCGTCGAGCAGGAGCGCCCGCTCCCCCACCTCGCGGAGGCCTTCGAGCAACCGGGCGCGGTCGGCGCCGGGCATGGCCTCGAAGCGGACCGCCGCCTCCGTCCGGCCTCCCAGCTCGCTCAGGCGAAGGAGCTCCTCGTCACCGGGGAGTCCCGGCATCCGGTCGAGGCAGGCGCGGACCGCCGGCCCGGGTGACGTGGACGAGCCGGGAAGGTCCATCCCGTAGAAGGCGACCTTCGCCGGGCTCGCGGAATTCCAGCGGCGCATCCAGCGCAGCTGCCGCCGCATCGGCTCGCACTCGCCGAACCGGTAGGTGATGCCGTCGCGGGCGACCGCCTCGAGCCGCCCCGGTCCTCCATGGATCCACTCGTCGACGGCCAGCCCCTCGGCGAAACCGGACTCCATCACGAAGCCGGTGAACCCGAGTTCCCGGACGAGGATCCGGAAGAGCCGGTGCCTGAGCTCGTAGAACTCGGTGATGCCGTGCGCGCCCTCGCCGATGGCCACCACCCGGGCATCGCCGACCAGGTCACGCACCGTCTCGACGTCATCGAGGTCGACGGCGTCCGGGTCGGTCCGGCGGATCGGCCGGGCGAACGCGCCCACGTCGGGGATCACGGGTGCTCCTTGAAGCCGGTGGAGCCGGACTAGCCGTGGAAGTACCACTGCTCCGGCGTGTACAGGAAGCTGAGCAGGGCCTTGAACGACGCCGGCGGACCGGACAGGGTGTCCTTCCACACGACCAGGGTGTGGGGGGTCGGGAGGAAGAGCACGGGCAGGTCCTCGGCGAGGCGGGTCACCTCGGTCGACAGGACCTTCGCGTCCGCTCCGAACGTCGACGCGTCGATCAGCTTGTCCGCCTCGGCGTCCTGGAAGCCGCCCAGGTTGAAGCTGCCCTCCGTGTTGAACACCGTGTTGCTGCTCGGGTACCCGGCCGCGAGGTACAGCGACCCGTTGTCCTGCATCGCCCACTCGTTCTTCTTTGCGGGCGCGAAGGTGTTGCCGTAGTTGGCGTACATGTAGTTGAGCGCCTTGGTCACGATCTTGACCTCGATACCGAGCCTCTTGGCGGCCGACGCGAACGCGACGTCGCGGGCGCCGACATAGGCCGGGGTGTTCGCGGAGGCCAGGGTGAAGCTGATCGTCTGGCCCTGCGGAATGCCGGCGCCGCACTCCCCCGGCCCGGTGCCGGGGCGCACGCAGGTGGTGGATCCGTCCGGCACCACCTTCCAGCCGTTGTCGGTCAGCAGCTTCTCGGCGGCGGCGGGGTCGTGCGGATAGGGCGGGTTGTCACCGAAACGGGGCGGGTAGGGGGAGTCGCTGCCCGCCGTGCTGTAGTTCAGGGAGCCGGCACCGTTGTAGATGCCCCTGCTGGCGATGTAGCCCCGCTGGTCGATCAGGCGCTGCAGGGCCTGCCGGACGTACGCCTGCGAGATGACCTTGCCGAAGTTGTTGACGGTGTTCTTGAAGTTGATGGTCAGCGAGTCGAACCTGGCGGGCGCAGGGGCGCCGTAGACGTTGTACCCCTTCGCCTTCAGCGCGGGAATCTGGGCGACGAAGCCGGAGTCCAGCGTGCCGACGGTCAGGTTGCCGGCTTTGAACTGGTTGAGCACCGCGGCGGCCGAGGTGAACGCCTTGAAGTCGATCCGGTCGAGCCGCGACGTGCCCGGGCCGCTGTAGGACTTGTTGGGGACCAGAGAGAACGAACCGGTCGTCGAGTCGAAGCTCTTGAGGCGGTACGGGCCGTTGACCACCTGCCAGAGCGGGTTGCTCGCGAACGTCGACTGGGACCCGGACTCCTTCGTGAGGTACTTGTAGATCGCCGTCGCGTTCTTCGGCTTCGTGTAGTCCAGGTGCGGCCCTCCGGCGCGGGCGATGTTCCACCGGGTGGAGGGCATCACGTACAGCAGCGTCAGCATGGAGAGCAGGTACGACGGGTTGTACGCGGTCTTCAGCTCGAGAGTGAGCGTGTCCGGTGTGGCGGCTTTCGCGGTGACTCCGTCAGGGAACTGGCCCGGGGTGTAGAAGCTCCAGTTGGCCGGGCTCTCCGCGAGCGCGGCCTTGAGCAGGGCGAGGGAGAAGACGACGTCCCCGGCCGTGACCCGCGCGCCGTCGGACCACTTGTAGTCCTTCATCTTGATGGTCACGGTCTTGCGGTCGGGGCTGTAGGCGGGGTCCTCGGCCAGGCTCGACCCGGCGTCCACGATCTTGTCGCCCTCTCCGCTGGGCCGGTAGAGGGAACGCCACATCAGCCCGCGGCCGATGACGGTCCCGTTGGCGGACGCCGGCGGGTAGGGGTAGATGAAATTGGGGCTGAGGCCGGGGGTCAACGCGACCGTGACCGTCCCGCCGTTCTTGGGGTGGCCCGCTTGTTTCGGCAGGGTGTCGTAGCTGCGGGCGGCGTCCTTCGTCGCGCTGCCCGCGCCGCTGCACGCCGTGACGAGCACGGCGACCAGGGTGAGCGCTACGAAGATGCGTCCTCGCTGCTTACCGGACACTTGCGTCATTGATGGCTCCCTGCATGTGGGATGGAGATGCGCCGAGGGGGGAGGCAAGGGGGGGGTGCGGGGCCGAGCCTCCGCGCTGTGGGTCGACGATGTCTCACCGGCATCCGGCGCTGGTTCGGTGGACCCGACGATTTCCGGCGCCCGCATTCGTCACGCCGCACAGGTCGGGCTGCGTCCGTCCCTCAGTCGGCCCGTCTCCCGACCGCGTCCCGGAGCGCGTCCGCGAGCAGGTTGAGCGCCAGCACCGTGAGGATGATGCAGCCGCCGACGGGGTAGATCAGCCACCAGTAGCCCGCGGAGATGTAGGTGACGCCGCTGGCGAGCTGGCTGCCCCAGTCCGCGGTGGGGTACGTCAGGCCGAAGCCCAGGAATCCCAGGGCGGCGACGACGAGGATCGCGTCGGCGACCTGGAAGGTGATGTTGACGATGATCACGCCGAGCGCGTTCGGGATGAGATGCGTGAGGACGAGCCGCCGGCGGGACGACCCCATCACCCGCGCGGCCAGCACGAACTCCCGTACCCGCAGCGTCAGCACTTCACCACGGACCAGCCGGGCGGAGACGAGCCAGGAGAACCCGCCGATGACGAGGCTGAGCGACAGCGCGTTCGCGTGGAACCGCGCCGAAAGGATCAGGACGAAGAACAGGAAGGGCACCGAGAGCATGACGTCGACCAGGCGCATCAGGATCCCGTCGACCACTCCCCCCGCGAGTCCGGCGACGGCGCCGTAGACGGTGCCGATCGTGGTCGCGAAGAGCGCGGCGAGGAGCCCGATCTGCAGGGACACCTGGCCGCCCTCCATCAGCCGTCCCAGCACGTCGAACCCGTTCGTGTCCGTCCCGAGCGGGTGTCCCGGGCCGGGGGGCAGGGCCGCGTTGAGCGGGTCCACGGCGGTCTGGTCGGTGCGGTAGAGCAGCGGGCCGAGGAAGCAGGTCCCGGCGAGGAGGACCAGGAGCAGGCCGCCGGTGAGACCGAGCGGGTTCCGCCGCAGGCGACGCAGCACCGACCGCGCCGCGGGATGTCCCGCCTTCGCGACCTCGGGCTCGGCCGCTGCCGCGGCGTCCGTCGCGGTGGTCATGGCGTCCACACGTCGTGAGGTCATTTTCTCAGCTCGATTCGGCGGTCGGCGACCGCGACCACGAGGTCGGCGACGAAGTTGCCGGCCACGGTCAGGACGCCACCGATGAGGGTGTAGGCGAGGAGCACCGGGTAGTCCTCGCGTTGCAGGCTGTTGAGGAACAGCAGTCCCAGGCCGGGATAGTTGAAGAGCGACTCGACGATCAGGTTCCCCGCCAGGAGCGTGGGGACGAGCGTGCCGACCAGCGTGATCAGCGGCAGGCAGGCGTTGCGCAGCAGGTGGCGTACCAGGATCAGTCGCTCCGGAAGTCCCTTGGCTCGCGCGACCCTGATGTAGTCCTGGCCGAGTTGGTCGAGGGCGGACGAGCGCTGGTACTGGGAGAAGATCGCGACGCCGGTGGCGGCGAGCGTGATGACGGGAAGCGCCATGGCCCGCGGATCGGTGAAGATCACCCATGGCGAGTGCGACTGGGACGCCTCGGCCGGGAAGACCGGCAGGGACTGGCTGAAGACGGCGATCAGTATCAATCCCAGCAGGAACGACGGCGTCGCGTAGAGCACGTACGACGCCGCCGTGGCGACCCGGTCGATGACGGTGTTGCGCTTCACCGCCTGCAGGATGCCGAGCGGGACGGCGATCAGGAGCGCCAGGACCAGGCCGGCCGATGACAGCATCGCGCTGCGGCCGGCGTTGCGTTGCAACAGCGTGCCCACATCCGCGTTCAGCTTGTAGGACCTCCCCAGGTCCGCGTGCGCGAGCTGGCCGAGGTACCTGACGTACTGCACGACGACCGGGCGGTCGAACCCGTGTGACCGGTCGAAGTCCGCCACCGCCTGGGGCGAGGCGCGCTGCCCCAGGACGACGCGCCCCGGGCTGTCGGAGACGAGGTGCAGGAGGAAGAACACCACCGCGGAGATCCCGAGCAGGACGAGAAGCGAGATCGCCACGCGCCGGACCACGTACCAAGTCATCTGTGCGAATCCCCTCTCCGCGAGATCTGCGCGCGTGTCCGTGCCGGTGCGTACCTGGAATGCGTCATCGCGTCGTCGGCTCCGCTGACTGCTCGGGCTGCAACGGGTAGTGGCAGGCGACCTGGTGGGTGTCGGTGACCGGCGTCAAGGGGGGCTCCGTCTCGGCGCACAGCTCGGTCGCCAGCGCGCACCGGGTGCGGAACCGGCAGCCGCTGGGCGGATCGATGGAACTCGGCAGCTCGCCTCGCACCCGCGCGCCCGCCCGGGGACGCCGCTCCTCCGGGTGCGCCTCCGGGACCGCCGCGAGCAGCCCCGCGGTGTAGGGATGCGCGGCGGCGCCGTACACCTCCTCGGTGGTGCCCGTCTCGACCAGCTTGCCCAGGTACATGACACCGACCCGGTCCGCCAGGTACCGCACGACCGCGAGGTCGTGTGAGATCACCACACTGCTGAGCCCCCGTTCGAGCTGGACGCGGCGCATCAGGTTGAGGACCTGGGAGCGGATGGAGACGTCCAGCGCGCTGACCGGTTCGTCGGCGACCAGCACCTTCGGCTCCAGGGCGAGCGCGCGGGCCAGGCCCACGCGCTGCCGTTGCCCTCCGGAGAGCTCGTGGGGGTAGCGTTCCATGACGCTCGCGGGCAGGCCGACGTCCCACAGCAGCTCGCGGGCGCGAGCGGTCCGCTGGGCGCGCCTGCCGACGCCCTGGATCGCCAGGGGCTCGCGCAGGATCGTGCCGATGCGCATCCGGGGGTCGAGGGAGGCGTTCGAGTCCTGGAACATCATCTGCAGCCGAGTGCGGCGCGGCCCGAGCGCGCGTGCGCCCAGCCCGGTGACCGGCTCGCCGTCGAAGATCACCTCGCCGGATGTCGGCCGGTCCAGGGCCACGAGCATCCTGCCCAGGGAGGACTTGCCGCAGCCCGACTCCCCGACGAGCCCGAACGTCTCGCCGGCCGCCACATCGAAGCTCACGCCGGAAACCGCCTTCACGGTACGGCGCCCGCCGAAGAGACCCGCACCGCCCGCCGGGTACTCGCGCTCGAGGTCGACGGCGCGCAGCCGTGGCACCTCTCCTCGTTCGGCGTGGATCGCCGGCGGGGCGGCGAACCGCGCGTGGACCGGCGCCGTCGGGCCGGTGGGCGGATGCCAGCACGCATGGGCATGGCCGTCCTCGTCCGCCGTCGGTGCCGGGTGCTCCTTACGGCACCGATCCGTCGCGGCGTCACAGCGTGGCGCGAAGGGGCAGCCCGCCTGTGCCACGGTCAGGTCCGGCGGCGCGCCCGGGATGCTGAAGAGCTCCTCGCGCCGGTCGTGGGTCAGCGACGGGATCGAGGACAGCAGCGCGTGCGTATAGCGGTGCCGCGTCCGGCCGAAGAGCACGGAAGTCGGCCCGGACTCGGCCAGCCGACCGGCGTACATCACCCCGACGCGGTCGGCATGCCGGGCGATCACCCCCATGTCGTGCGTGATGAGGATCATCGACATGCCCAGCCGGGACCTGAGGTCGTCGAGGAGGTCGAGGATCTCCGCCTGGATCGTGACGTCGAGCGCCGTGGTCGGCTCGTCGGCGATGACGACCCGCGGCTCGCACACCAGCGCCATCGCGATCATCACGCGTTGCCGCATGCCTCCCGAGAGCCGGTGCGGATGGTCGTCCATCCGCTCGGCCGGCCGCGGCAGCCCGACCAGGGCGAGCATCTCCTCGGCGATCCGGCGCGCGGCCCGCCTCGACGCGCCGTGGTGCAGACGCACCGGTTCGGCGACCTGCTCGCCGATCCGCCGAGTCGGGTTCAACGCCGTCATCGAGTCCTGGAACACCATCGCGATGTCGTTGCCGCGAACGGCCCGGTACCGCGCGGCGGGAAGCCCGACGAGCTCCTCGCCGCCGAGGTCGATCGATCCGCCGGTCACCCGGCCGCCGGCCGGCAGCATGCCCATGATCGCGAGACCCGTCATGGACTTGCCGGACCCGGTCTCACCGACGATCCCCAGGGTCTCACCGCGGTCCAGTACCAGGCCGACGTCCGAGACCGGGCGGACGACCCGTTCGCCTCGGCGGATCTCGACCGACAGATCGCGGATCGTCAGTACCCGATCGCCGTTCCCGGGCCCGCGCGCGTCCTCGGAACCATCGGCCGTACGCGCGGCAGCGCTTTCCTTAGCCACCCGACGATAGTGGGGCGCGGGCCCCTGGTGGCGTTCGTCGTGCGCTTCGAACCTTCAGGACCGCGTTCGTCCGGCCGCACGAAGTGATCATCTGAGGTCAGGGCGGTGGGAAGCACACGAAACCGCCCGAGCCGCGCACACCGAAATGCGCGCTGCGCGCGCGGGGCGCGGCTCAGGCGGTGGCGAGGGCGGCGGGCCGGCCGAGTTCGGTTCGGAGCAGTCGCCGCACGTTCTCCCCGAGGACCGCGACGATGTCGTCCTCAGGCCAGCCACGACGCCGCATCGCCTCGGTCACCAGCGGCAACCCCGCCGGCCCCTCCAATCCGGGCAGGTACGCGTCGGCGGGCACCCCCTCCACAAAGGCGCGTTCGCAGCATGGAGGAGTGGTGTCGGCGAGCACCTCCTTGATGAAGTCGGGGCCGAGGCCGACATGCTCGACACCGGCCACGCCGGCGACGTGCTCGAGGTGGTCGATCAACCGGTCGATCGAGTGGTCGTTCTCGTGGAGGTACGGAGCGAAGAAGTTGACGCACACGATGCCACCGCCTGCGGCGATGCCATCGATCTGTTCGTCCGTGAGGTTCCGGTGGTGGTCCAGGAGCGCCCGCGCCGAGGAGTGCGTCGCGATCACGGGCCGCGACGCCAGCTCCAGGACGTGCTCGACGCCGGCGGCACCGAGGTGGCTGACGTCGAAGAGCATGCCGATGCGTTCCATCTCGGCCAAGGCCGCGACCCCGGCGCGGGTGAGCCGGCCACCGGTCCGGTCCTCCCCGCTGCCATCGGCCAGTGCGGTGCGACCGAAGTGCGCCAGGGACGCGATCCTGACGCCCAGCCGGAACAGCGTCTCCAGCAACTCCACGTCCTCGCCCACGCCGGGAGCGCTCTCCAGCGCCAGGATCAGGGCGATCCGGTCCTCCGCGTGGACGCCGTCGACCTGCGCACCATCGCGGCACAGAGCGACGGCGTCGGGATTGCCGGCCGCGAGCCGGTGCGCCGCCTCGATCATGCGCAGCGTCCGGCGCAGTGCGCCCTCGGGGCGGTACGGGTCCTCGACGAACACCGGAAGCGTCAGCAGGTTCACCCCGCCGGCCCGCAGCTGCGGCAGCCAGCGCTCTCGGAAGAACGCGGCCCAGCGGTCGACCGGCCGGGCGACCACCGCGCACAGCAGGTCGTTGTGCATGTCGGCGACGAAGGCGCGCCTGTGCAGGCCATTCACGGCGACACGCGCCTGTCGGCGCGGCCGGTGTGCAGGAACAGCGCGCGTCCCTCTCCGTCGTCACCGAGAAACGCGAGCGGCGCACGGACGCCGCGCTCGGGCTCGACCGGCAGCAACGCGTCGCCGCGCCAGGCGACCAGCTCCGTACGGTACGGTGCGTCGCCCAGCTCGGCGGTGATTCCGGTGGGAGTGCGCTCCAGCCAGAGCCGCCCGTCCGCGTCCCGGCTCACCGCGGTCTCGCACGTGCTCGACTTGTAGGTGCCGACGTACCTGGACGGGTTCAGCGGAGGCGCGGCCGGGTCGGGCGTGGGCTGCGCCGGCGGTTCGACACCGCCGAGCTCGCGGAGCACACGGCCCGCGATCTCGGCCTGCACCGGCTTCGGCGAGCCGCCGTTGGTGACGATCGCCACCGCCACGTCGCGCCCCGGGACCGCGCGCAGGAACGCCGACTGGCCGATGGTGTTGCCGTCGTGGCCGAAGACCGTGCCGCCCGGGAGATCGAAGAGCTCCCATCCCAAGCCCCGGCCGGTGCCCTGGTCGATGTCGGGCAGTCCGACCTGCGGCTGCCGCATGGCCCTGACGCTCGCCGGGCTCAGCACGGAGCCGCCGCCCGGGCCGAGCCCGCCGGCGAGGTGCATGCGGGTGAAGGCCAGCAGGTCGCGAGGGCTCATCGCCAGCATCGACCCGGCCGGCGCGTTCGAGCGCGCCAGCGCCCACACGCTGGAAGGGTCGGGCCGGGCACCCGGCGTCCGCTCGATGTGCCCCACCGCCGTGCGGTGAATGATCGCCTCGTACGGATCATTCGCGGCGTGAACCAGGCCCAGCGGCGCGAACAGGTGCGTCCTCATGCAGGCGTCGAAGGGCTTTCCCCGTACGACCTCGACGATCCGGCCCAGCACGCAGTAGGCGGCGTTGTTGTAGGAGAACATCTCGCCGGGCTCGAACAGCTGCGGCACCTGGTGCAGGACGCCCAGGTACTTCTCGAGGCAGTCGTCGCCCTTGCCCGTGTCGGTGAAGACGTCCCCCTCGAAACCCGCGACGTGGCACATCAGGTGCCGCACGGTGATCCGCTCCGCCGCCCGCTCGTCGCCGATCCGGAACCCGGGCAGGTACGTCCGCACCGGAGCGTCGAGGTCCAGCATCCCGTCGTCGACCAGCTGCATGGCCAGCGTCGCGGTCAGCACCTTCGTGATCGAACCGATCTGGAAGAGGGAGTCGACCGTGGCCTCGACGCCCGTGACCGTGTTCAGTACCCCGGCCGCGGCGTCGACCGTCTCGCCGCCGGCGCAGACCGCCACCGCCGCCCCGGGCACCCGGTTCTCGGCGAGCAGGTCCGGCAACCGGTATCGCAGCCACGCGCCGATCTCAGCCAGCTCCGACACTGGTGCCCTCCTCGCTCGACTCCGGACGAACATAGAGCTGGAGGGAACCGCGCTTTTCGTCCGTTGCCACCGCGAACGGCCCGCCGGTTCGTGGATCCGACCAAGCCCTGAAGAGCCGGCAACAGAACGATGGCCCGGCAAGCAGCTCAGGTCGCCGCAGCGTATGCCAGGGACTGCGCCGACCGAGGAGTCCCCGTCGCCTGGCTGCACGCCGAAACCGTGGGGCAGCTGACCGCATCGCTGCACCTGATGGGAGCCGAGCTCGGGCTCCGGAGCGCAGCCGATGACTCCTCGGCGGTCGTCCGCAAGCTCAGGGCCTGGCTGGAGGACCGGCAGGAGTCCTACCTGGTGGTGCTGGACAACGCCGACGACCCCGACGTACTGACCCCCTTTCTGCCCGCCCAGGGCGGCGCTCGGGTGCTGATCACGACGATTGACCTCGCCTTCGAGCGGATCGCGGCACCGCTGCCGGTCACCCGGTTCACCGCCGGTGAGGCCCGCCGGTACCTGCACGATCGGGTAGGTGTGATGGGCGACGAGGAGCTGATCGGTGAGCTCATCGACGAGCTGGACCGGCTCCCGCTGGCACTGTCGATCGCCGCGGCCGCGCTCGTCGGCCCGCCGCGCGTCGGCTACGCCGCCTACCTGACACAGGTCCGCTCCACCCCGGTGGAGGTCCTGCTGGATCGGCCGAGAGGCGAGCCGTATCCGCGCGGTGTCGGGCAGGCGATCACGCTGGCGCTGGACGGCGTCGGTCCACAGGCCCGCAGGCTCCTCGGCGAACTGGCGGTGTTCTCGACGTCGGGGGTGAGCCAGGAGATTCTGGGACCAGAAGCCACCGGTGCACTCGCCGAACTGGGCGCGGTGTCGCTGGTGGCCTTTTCCCAGGACGGATCGACCGTGCTGGTGCACCGCCTGGTACGCCGGGTGGTTCGGGACGGGGCCGCCCGTGACGGTGCCCTGGCGTCGCTGATCGAGGCCGCCGCGCTGCGGTTGGTGTTCGTCGAGCGGATCGCCGACGAGGACACCGGCCGGAAAGGACGCGGCCGAGACGTTGCGGGCCCGGGCCGGGCCGGCTTCGGCGCTCACCACGGCCGGCCACGCGGACGAGGCGGTCGGGCTTCTGGAGACCGTGGTCGCCGCCCAGTCGCGGAAACTGAGCAGCGACCATCCCCATCTTCTCGGCTCGCGGCTCTTCCTCGCCTTCGTACCCGCTACGAGCACGCCGCACATCGGTTGGCGACCGTACTAGGGCCCGACCAGCCCCTGCCCCTCAGCGCCCCCGGCTGACGGGCGCGCGAACCCTGGGGGCCGTCCTTTGTGTCCGGCCCCGGTCCGTCGCGGCGTGCTCGGCGCGGCCGCCGCGACGGTTCAGCGGCCGGTGATCGGTCGGGCTTGCGCGGCAGGCTTGCGCGCCAAGCAGCGCGCGATTCAGGAAACAGGACCTAGCTGTGTGCCGAAGTGGCGAGCTGGTCGGCGTAGATGCGGGCGTCGATCGCGTCCAGCATGGCGAGTTCGGCGTTGTTGAACGCCCATTCGGCGAAATCCGCGGCGTTGGCGGCATCGGTCTCGGCCCAGTTCGCTTCGTGGGCGGCGAGCTTGGCGTCCCGCTGCCGGTTGCGCTCGTTGGTCTTGGCTCTGATGTCGTCCATCTTGGCGTCGGCGTCGGCCTTCAGCTGAGCCCATTTGCTCTGTGTGTCTGCGGTGGCCTGATCGGCCTTCCGCTGCGCGTCGCTGCTGGTCCGGGCGAGATCTGCCTGGATCTGGTCGATGCGCTCGGACAGTTGCTGACGGGACTCGCCTGTGGCGGCCTGCACCTCCGACTTCGCAGCCGCGATGCGCTGCTGCATCGTCTCCAGTCGTTCCTGGAAGTCCATGACTGCCCCTCCATCGTGTCGATGCTGCTCAAGGCTGATTGAGGCTGCTATGAGCTGTTGTCTTGCAGGTGGATTGCATGAACCGGTGGCACCTGGTGCCGGTGGCGGCCAGCCGGCCGCGCCTACTTACAGCATCGAGGCGGCAGGGGGAGCTCACTAGCCCCATCCGGCCCCACATCGGGCAAAATCCCGTCTTTGGCCAGCTTTACCGGGTGAAGGGCGGGCGGCGTGCCTGGGCGGGATGCCCTGCGGGCGGGAAGCCCGCTGCCGGTGAGGCACCCGGATGGCGGGAGGAGATCCGCACGCGCAGCGCAGCCGGTCGGGTCGCGAACCTCAGCGGCGGGCTCAACTCGACCGCTTCTCCGTCGATGCCCGCATGGATCGGTGCGGGGGCACTGACGTCCACGTAGGGCGCGCTCCAGGCGCGTCCTGCCGGGCGCGGGCCGCTCTCCGGAGCGTCCAGAACCACAATGCCCAGCCGGGCGCTGTCGAGCGCGGGCCGGGTGCCCGGCGCCAGCGGTTGATCCAGCGCATAGGGGTTGTTGGACACCAGCACCACAGCGGGCCGAGCATGCAGTCGCCCGGCGTCGTCGACCAGTTGCAGCCGGGGTGCCGGCCCGCTCGGGCCGAGCACTTGCTCGGCGGTCTCCACGAGGGTGCGCACCTTGGCATCGCGATAGGCCGCTCGCCGGACCGCCTCACCGTAGATTCCGAGTGAGACGTTGTTAAGGAACGGGCGGTCGTTCACCTGCGCCATATCGATCCGGCGCTCCACGCCGTCGGTGAAGGCGTCCAGCGCACCGAGCACATCGCGCCGGTCCACGCCCAAGTCGAGGGCGAAATGGTTGCGGGTCCCGGCCGGGACGCACACGAACGGCAGCCCATGCGCGGCGGCGGCCGCCGCCACGACCGAGAGCGACCCGTCGCCACCGGCCATCCCCAGCGTGTCCGCGCCGCTTGCCACCGCCTCCCGCACCAGCGCCGTCAAGCTCTGCCCCGGCGACAGGATGACAGCCTCGATGCCCCGCTCCCGGGCCCGCTCGGCGACCCCGGCACGGGCCGCCACGCCATCCCCCGATCGCGGGTTGACCAGCAACACCGGCCGCCGAGGCGGGTCTGAAGGCCGCCACCCATGGCGCGCCAGCTTCTCCTTGGACGGGCTCATCCCGCCTCCCTGTCGGCCTGCTGTGGTCTGCCACCCGAGTCCTGCCCGCCGTGGCGGTGGTAACCGGCCATAGGCGGAGCGGAAGGAACGGAGCACCCGGAATGGACTCGACGCGGCCCCTCTCGTCGAAACCTGCCAAACCGTGGTAAATGCACGCGCATCGCCGCGAGCGCGCCCTGGGCCAGGCGCGCTCGGTGGTCGAAGCCGCCCAGCGGGCCCTTTTGAAGCCCCACCGGATCGGACCGCTGCGCAACGACACACCCTTGACACGATCCGGCCGCGTGCGGTCGAGATCCTGTCGTCGCCTGTGAGGACCATGGCAGCATCAGACCCAAGCAGCGGCCCGCGCCGTCCGGCTGATCGTGCTGCTCGACGAGCCCGGCGCGGTCGTGATCGGCCCAGGACCCTCGGATCGGCGTGAGGGCGCGGCGTTGCGCGAGCCCGCGTAGGGCGGTTATCAGAGGGGGCGCACGGGTAATGCGCCTGGATGTTCTTTGACGGGTTCGAGCTGGATCGAATCGAAGTCGGGGAAGTGACGCTGCGGGTGCGGCATGGCGGTTCCGGGCCGCCGGTGCTGCTGTTGCACGGGCATCCCCGTACGCATTCCACCTGGCACAAGGTCGCGCCTCGTCTCGCCGAGCGCTTCAGCGTCGTGTGCCCGGACCTGCGGGGCTACGGGGAGTCGTCCAAGCCGCCTACCGACGCCGAGCATGCGCCGTACTCCAAGCGCGCGATGGCCCGCGACGTGGTGGGCCTGATGCGTGCGCTCGGCCACACGGAGTTCGCGGTGGCCGGTCACGACCGGGGCGCGCTCGTGGCGTTCCGGACCGCGATGGACCATCCGTCGGCCGTCACCGGCCTCGTGGCCATGGACGGGTTGCCGGTAGTCGAGCACCTGGAGCGCTGCGACGCCCGTTTCGCGGCGGCCTGGTGGCACTGGTGGTTCTTCGCCCAGACCGACAAGCCCGCCGAACGGGTCATCAACGCCGACCCCGACGCCTGGTACACCGCGACCGACGAGCACATGGCGCCGGAGGCGTGGGCCGACTACCAGAACGCGATCCACGACCCGGAGACGGTGCGCGGGATGCTGGAGGACTACCGGGCCGGGGTGGGCATCGACCGGCGGCACGACGAGGAGGACCGGAGCGCCGGACGCCGCGTCCGGTGCCCCACGCTGGTGCTGTGGTCGGCGAAGGACGACCTGGAGGACGTCTACGGCGACCCGGTGCGGATCTGGCGGGCCTGGGCGGACGATGTGCGCGGCCACGCCATCGACTCCGGGCACCACATGGCCGAGGAGGCGCCCGCCGCGGTGGCCGACGCGATCGCCGGCTTCCTCGGAGGCGCCGCCGGCTCAGAAGGTGTCTTCGAACCTTTTCCGGATCGTTGAAGGTCGAAGACACCTTCTTATCTACAGGCTGCGTTGATGGCGTCGCTCACGCTGCTGATGTGGTCCGCGCCCTCGCGTCTGGGCGGCAGTAGGGCGGTCAGGTATGCGAAGACGAGCCGCCGGGTCGGGTCGGCCCAGGCGATGCAGCAGTTGCTGCCGTTATGGCCGAACGTGCGGGGACTGCTCAGCCTGCCCATCGGAGGGCTGCCACGGGCGCCTGGCCTGGGTCCGCCGAGTTGGAAGCCCTGTGACCACCGGATCGGTAGGTTGAGCAGCCGATCCGTCTCGCCCTCGCTCGACGGCAGGGTGGCTTGCGCGATCGTCGCCGAGTCGACGACGCGCACGCCGTCCAACTCGCCGCCCTGGAGCAGCGCCTGGTAGAACCGTGCGAGGTCCCGGGCCGTGGTGGATATCCCCGCCGCGGGGACCACCGCCCGCCGTGCCGCGGGCCGATTGAGGCCGACACGGACGATCTGATCCACCAGGGCACTGGCACGTACCGGGATGTGCCGAGACCACAGATGATCGGGCAGGCCGAGGTAGGTGTCGTGCAGGCCGAGCGGCCGGAGCAACCCGGCGGTGAGGGCGTCTGACACCGGGACGCCGCCGACTCGACGGACGAGCTCCCCGAGAATGACACCGTAACTGATGACGTGGTACGCGGGGACCTGCCCGGGCGGCCATCGGGGCCGGGCCCGCTCGACGTGGCGTACCGCCCGCTCCCAGCTCATCATCGCGAGCGCGTCGCCGAGCATGCTGCTGGACAGGGGAACACCCGCCCGGTGCTGCAGCACCTGCCGGATGGTGATGCGGTCCTTGCCATGCCGGCCGAACTGCGGCCAATACGCGGCCACGGCGTCGTCCAGGTTCAGCGCGCCCTGCTCGGCGAGCTGATGCACCAGAAGCGCGACGAACGGCTTGCTGGCCGAAAAGATCCAGAACAGCGAGTCAGACCGACACGCGACCGAGCGATCGAGCACGACCCGGCCGTCGCGTAGGACGCAGATCTGGGCGGCTGCCCGCCGCGCCGCAACCAGCTCCAACGCGCGAGCAAGGCCGGCGCTGTCGACGCCGACCTGCTCCGGCGGACACTCCGTCCAGTCGACCACGCCCGCCTCGACTCGCCCGTCACCGACACACGCCCAGAGAGCGCAAAGCTACCCCATCCGGACCAGACAACGGCAGACTCAAGATCGTCACTCTGCACAGCCGCAAATCACTGGGATGCGGTTCTTTAAGGACCTGGAGTCGTTGGGCGTGCTGGTTGGCTGCGCTATCGGTGGGCCAGCCAGAGGATGGCGTCTTTGGCGATCTTGCTTGGGTCGGTTTCGGTGGTCAGCTGGTGGTCGCTGCGGCGGGCGTCGCGGTACTCGACTTCGTAGCCGCCTTCGTCCAGCAAGGAGATCGAGGCGTACCAGGCAGGGGCATCTACGAGTGGTTCGATGGTGATGAAGGTGTTGTCAGTGAGGTTGAGGTCGCCGATCGCTTCGGAGCGGACCGCCGACTTGTCGTAGCGGGTGGCCACCGCCCGGTTCCGCTTGAGCCGGTCGATGCCGCACTCGACGGCGTGTCTAGCCGTGTAATCATCAGCGTCGAACGCTGGATGGCGTCCGCCCGCCGAACCGCGCCGTCGCTGACTTCCCAGCAGATCAACCCCACCGCCTCGGCCTGGGCCTGCAGACCCTTCACGATCCGAGCCCGGTGGGTGGTTGCGAGGGGAAGTCCGTCGGCCATCGCGTCGCGGCCGGGCTGGCTCATGAACAGGCCGGTCGGTTCCGTTGGCGAGTAAGGCCGCCGCTTACCTGGTGTTATTCCACGACTGTCTACAGTTGTGTAGAAGTATGCTGATGAGCCCCAAGGATCGGTGTGTACGCGGCCCTCAATCCTCTTGACTCGACGTCGCTGCTGTCCTCGGCGGGGGCAGTGGGTGTGTTCCTTGTGCTGTTCGCTGAGACGGGGCTGCTGGTGGGGTTCTTTCTGCCCGGCGACTCGTTGTTGTTCACCGCTGGGCTGCTGTGCACCGCGCACGCCGGCGACAAGGTCCATCTGTCTCTGCCGCCGGTGCTGGTGGCGGCGGTAGCAGGTGCAATCGGGTCGAGCATCCCGGGGGTCGACCGCTATCTGCTTCCCATTGTGGGGGTCATCGTGGTGGTGTCGCTCGCGCCGGTGGCACTGGAGGTGCGCCGGGGC
The DNA here is from genome assembly GCF_040645715.1 of Spirillospora sp. NPDC046719. Taxonomy (NCBI): domain Bacteria; kingdom Bacillati; phylum Actinomycetota; class Actinomycetes; order Streptosporangiales; family Thermomonosporaceae; genus Spirillospora; species Spirillospora sp. NPDC046719. The sequence continues at coordinate 23,919 of NZ_JBEYYT010000044.1, forward strand.
CGGCGCGCCGGTGTGTCGTCCGGGCCGCGTGATCGTGACGGGGCGGTCGACCGGTGATGGGGTCGCTCAAGCGTGTCGGCGCCGCCGTAGAGACGCCCGTGGCCGCGCTGCTCGTGCTCTCGCTCGGGTTCGTGCTCGCTCTGGCGGCCCTGAGCGTGGAAGTCGCGGCGAAGCATACGGGCGGCTGGGATCGGCCGGTGCACGCCTGGTTCGTCGGTCATCGGTACGGGGCGGTGACCGGACTGATGGAGACGCTGACCTGGCTCGGCTCGACGGCGGTGCTGGTTCCGCTGCTGCTGGCCGTCGGCGGTTACCTGGTGTGGAGCCGCCGTTCCTGGAGCACTCCCCTGTTCGTGTGGGCCGCTTTCGCGGGTGCCGTGATCCTCGGCGAGACCGGCAAGGTGATCTTCGGTCGGGCGCGGCCGCCGGCGGCGGACATGATCACCCGCGCCGGCGGATACGCGTTCCCGTCCGGGCACAGCGTCCAGGCCATGACCGGCTGGGGGCTGCTGGCCGTCCTCGCCGTCGGGAGCGGGACCCTGCGGCGGCGGACCCGTCTCGCGTTCGGCGGGGCCTGCGCGGTAGTGATCGTCCTGGTCGGGACGTCGCGCCTCTACCTCGGGGTCCACTGGCTCAGTGACGTGATCGGCGGGTTCCTTCTCGGCGCGGCGTGGCTGTCGTTGCTGCTGGCCTTCCGCACCGGACGCGGACGGCTCGGTCCTCCGCAGCCGCGCACCGTCGTCCTCGTCGAAGGTGACGACGTGACCGGGGACGACGACGTCTGGGAGGACACCGACACCTCCTGACCTCTGGCCACGAGTTCCTCGAAGCCGTCCCGTTTCGACGTTCACCCACGCCTGCTCCCCCACGCCCCGACAGGTCAGGGACCGGGGCTGCGAGCCGTGCGCAACCGGAGGGAGTCCGCGGTGCGAGAACCCGGGCAAGTGGAGGGCCTTTCGACCGATGCTTCAGGTCCGAGCGGTCTGGGGGTCCGGCTTCGCGAGGCTGTCCGGTCGGTCGAGGGGCGCGCGGGTCTTTGGGCTGGTCTGTGCGCGTGGCACCTGCTGTGGGTGTTGGCGCGCTCGCAGGGCGCCGGTGGCTCTTGGCATTACTTCGCCACCGGCGCCGCCGTCCTGTTCGGTGACGACCGGGGCGAGGGCCTTCACCTGTACGCGACGCATCCCGAGTTGCAGATCGGTCCGCTGTCCTTCGCGGTGGCGCTGCCGCTGGACGCACTCGGGCCGTCCTGGGGCCGGGCGGTCGCGGTGTTCCTCATGTCGTGCACGGGTCCGCTGCTGCTCGCCGCGATCTGGAAGCTCGTCCCGCATCCGCATCGACGTCCGGAGCGGCTGCTTGCCGCGGGCCTGGTGTTCCTGCCGATCTGGGCCGAGTTGGCGACCCATGCCGGGCATCTGGACGACGTCCTGGCGCTGTCGCTGGCGATCGGCGCCCTGCACGCCCGCGCCCGCGACAGGCCCGTCCTGGCGGGCCTCCTGGTCGGCGCCGCGACCGACGCCAAACCATGGGCGCTGGCCTTCGCGGCCGTTCTCCTGGTCCGCCCGGCGCGGTCCGCGATCGCCGCGTTCGGGGTCTGTCTCGCTGTCATCGCCGCGGTCTGGCTGCCGTTCCTTGTCTACGACCCGCAGACTGTGCACGCAGCTCATTTCACCATCGCCAACGCCGCCGGGTCGGGTCTGCGCGTCCTGGGCTACCACGGGTCTCACACACCGCCGTGGGACCGGCCCGCGCAACTCGCGCTCGGCGGGCTGCTGGGCGCCGCGGCGGTGCTGCGCCGCCGCTGGGAAGCGGTGATCCTGCTCGCAACGGCCGCCCGTATCCTTCTGGACCCCGAGGTCTACGGCTACTACACCGCCGGGGTCCTCCTCGGCACCGTGGTGTTCGACCTGGTCGCCACCCGGCGGCGGGTCCCGTTGATCACCATCGCCGCCGCGGCCACCCTTTACGTCTCCCGCCAGCTGTCGAACATCCATGCCGTGCCTTTGACCAATGCTCAGCTCGGCCTGCTGCGGGTCTCCTTCGTCGTCATGGCCCTGATCGCGGTCTTCGGCGCCGCCCGATCAGGGCCTCGTAGCGCCACGGGCACCAGCGGAGCCGACTGAGGTGGGCGCGGCCGGCGGGGTCAGCCGGGCGGGAGGGTGACCACGAAGGCCGCGCTCCCCTCGAGCGTCAGGTCCCCGCCCGCGGACCTGGCGAGCCTGCGGGCCAGGGCGAGGCCGAGTCCTGCGCCCGGGTGTCCGTCGGCGGGCTCGGCCCGGAACCCCGGTTCGAACACCCGGTCGCGCGCCGTCTCCGGCACTCCGTCGCCGTCGTCCTGGACCACGATGCGCACGCCCGGCTCCACCCGGATGACGACCGTGGCGGCGGCGTAGCGGCGCGCGTTGTCCAGCAGCGGCGCCAAGAGCCGCTCCACGATCTCCGGCGGGGACCCTGCGGTCACCTCTTCGGTCGGCGTGTGCGTGATCAGCCGCGGTCCCGTGGCGGGCCATCTCGCGGCCAGGTCCGCTGCCACGGCTGACAGCGCGCAGCGGCCGGGGAGCCGGGTACCGCGGGTTCTCGCCTCGGCCAGGAGCGTCTCGCAGATCCGCTGCATCTCCTCGGCAGCGCTTCTGATCACGTCGAGCGCGGCCCGGTGTCCTTCGGCCGGGCGGGGCCGCTGGGAGAGCCAGTCCGCCTCCGCGACGATCCGGGACAGCGGAGTGCGCAGCTCGTGGGACAGCTCGGCGCTCCACTGCTGCTCGTGCCGCAGGACGAGCGACAGCCGGTCGAGCAGTTCGTCCAGCCCGGCCGCCAGAGCCGACAGCTCCGCGGGGCGGCGGCCGGTGCCGAACCGGCGGCCGAGGTCGTGCCCGCTCCAGTCGGCGGCCTGCCCGGTCATCTCCGCCACCGGTTGCAGCGCGCGCCCGACCACGGCCCGGGTCACGGCATAGACGCCGACGAGCAGCAGCAGCGCCAGGACGATCGATCCGGTGAGCGCCGAGGTCAGCATCCGGTGGTAGGAACTCAGGCCGACCGCCGTCACGACCGTCCCGACCCGCCGGCCGCCCGCGGAGATGGGCCGGGTGTACAACCGGATCTCGCCGGTGGTGGCGAAGCCCGTCGTGGAACCGGCGAGGGCGTCGGCCTTGCGCTGCAGTGAGGGCTGTCCCGTCGGCCGTTCCACGGCGCGGGCGCCCTGGTAGATCCAGATGTCGGTGTCCAGAGCGCTGTCGTCGGCGGGCTCGGCGATCTTCAGCGTCCCGCCGGGCAGCACCTGCACGGTGGACGCCGCCGCCTCCGCGCGGGTCCGCAGCAGGTCGTCGGCGTCGGCGCGGAGCCTGCCGCCCAGCAGCACGTTGAACAGCAGGGTCAGCAGCACGACCCACGCCGTCGTGGTCACCAGGGCCAGGAACGCCAGCCGCCCTCGGAGCGTGCCCGCTCTGACGCGAAAGGGCGCCCATGACCTCATGCGAACCGGTAGCCCACGCCGCGGACGGTGGTGATGCCGCTTTGCGCGTCCAGGCCGCGGATCTTGCGGCGCAGCCGCGTCAGGTACTGATCGAGAGTGTTCTCCGAGACCAGAGCCCCATCGGGCCAGGCCGCGCTGAGCAGGGCGTGCCGGCGGACGACCGCGCCGGGCTCGGCCATGAGCCGGGCGAGGAGGCGGAACTCCGTCGGGGTGAGGGGCACTGAGCGGCCTTGGTGTTCCAGTACGTGGCGGGCCGGGTCCAGCGTGAACTCACCCGCCTTCGCGTGGGCCGGGCCGGTGCGGCGCAGCGCGGCGCGCAGCCGCGCGGCCAGTTCCGCGAGGTGGATCGGCTTGGCCAGGTAGTCGTCCCCTCCGGAGGAGAACCCCGACAGCCGGTCCACCAGGGCGTCGTGGGCGGTGAGGAACAGGACCGGGACGTCCACGCCGCGGGCCCGCAGCGCCTGGCAGACGTCCCGGCCGTCGGAGTCGGGCAACGCGACGTCCAGCACGACCGCGTCGCTCTGCTCGGCGCGCAGCGCGGAGGCGCCGTCACAGGCGGTCGACACCGCGAAGCCCTCCTCCCGCAATCCGCGGGCGAGGGCCGCACGCAACTGGTGGTCGTCTTCCACGATCAGCACGCGATGAGCGGTCACCGGCCCAGTATCACGCCTGCTCGACCGAGGTTCGGTCGCGCCGCGACAGCGTCAGGTAGACGACCAGGGCACAGATCACGCCCAGGAAGATCACGCTGGTCACCGTGGTGCCCAGGCCGAGCCCGCCGTCCTTGCGGGCCTGGGAGAGGTAGTCCCCGATCGACGCGCCCAGCGGCCGGGTCAGGATGTAGGCGATCCAGAACGCCGCGACCGCGTTCACCCCCGCCACGGCACGGGCACCGGCCACGACCGCGATCAGCGCGGCGAACAGCACCACCGACAGCGGGTACCCCAGGTTCAGCTGTTCGGCGACCAGGTCGCCCGCGGCCGTGCCGAGTGCGAAGGTGAACAGCACGGCCGCCCAGTAGAAGCCCTCGCGGCGCGTGGTGAGGATGGTGTGGATGGACAGCGTCCGCTCGGTCGCGTACCAGAGCGCGAAGGTCGCCGCGAGGACGACGGTGAACACCGCGGTGGTGATCGCCAGCGGCACGCCGAGACCGTCGGTGAGCTCATCGGTGATGAGGGTGCCGACGATGCTGATCAGCACGACCGACACCCAGTAGACGCCGGCCACATAGCTCCGGAGCCGGAACTGCAGGACCAGCGCCGCCACCAGCAGGACGCTCATCACCAGCGCGGTCCTGGTCAGGCCGAGCCCGACGGTGTCGTTGAGGTAGTCGGCGGCCGTCTCGCCCACCGTCGTGCAGAGGACCTTGATGACCCAGAAGTACAGCGTGACCTCTGGGACCTTGTTCATTTTCAGGCGCGGCAGAGCCGCGTGTCTTGTCGTGGTGGTCATGGGGCGAGGCTTGCAGCCGCTACCTGAAAACGACCTGAACGCAGGCGGTCGGCGGCAAGTGCGGCCAGGCCGTGATCAGCCGGCAGCTCCCACGCCGGCTCCTAAAACGAGCGGGACTTCGCTGTTGTGCCGCTGCCGGCGGGCGGCGCTGAGGCCGAAGGATCGTTGTCGGCCACAGAACTTCTACAAGCATGTAGACATTCACGCTCCGCATCGTTATGCTCACCGAGAGCGTCGATCTGGGCGCCGGCCTCCATCACCGGTCACCGACATCTCCGGGGGATCAACCATGACCACGACAACAGCACCCACCCACGGCGCCGGTCACCGGCTCCGCCAGGACGTCAAGGCGGCAGGGGTCACGCCTCTCGTCGGCGTGTTCGACATGTTCTCCGCGACCATCGCCGCACAGCATTTCGACGGGATGTTCGTCTCCGGCTTCGGGTTCGCCGCCTCCCACTACGGCCTGCCCGACATCGGCTTCATCGCCTGGCCCGATATGGTCGCGTTCGTGTCCCGGCTCCGGCTGGCCTTCCCGCGTCACCACCTGCTCGTCGACATCGACGACGGCTACGTCGACTCCGAGGTGGCCTGCCACGTCGTCGGGCATCTCGAGGCCATCGGCGCCTCCGGCGTCATCCTCGAGGACCAGAAGCGCCCGCGCCGCTGCGGGCACGCGGACGGCAAACTGATCCTGCCGCTGGAGGAGTACCTGGCCAAGCTGGAGATGGTCCTGGCGACCCGCCGCGACCTGGTCGTCGTCGCCCGCACCGACGCCACCGAGGACGAGGAGATCCTGCGCCGCGCGGCGGCGCTGGCCGCCACCGACGCCGACGTGATCCTGGTCGACGGCGTGCGCAACGCCCACGCCGTCCGGCGGATCCGCGAGGTGATCGGCGACAAGCCGCTGCTGTTCAACCAGATCGCCGGCGGCAAGTCGCCGCGGCTCTCGCTGACCGACCTCACCGCCCTCGGCGTGGACGTCGCCATCTACAGCACCCCCTGCCTGTTCGCCGCACAGACCGCCATCGACCAGTCGCTCCAGGACCTGAAGAAGGCCGACGGGCTGCTGCCGGAGCACTCCATCGGCGTCGCCCACTCCACCGCACTCCTCGAGGGCAACATCAGCCGCCACCACACCGTCCGCAGCTAACGCCGGACTCTCGCGGCGGCTCGTCCCACGCAACCGGAACGCCGGCGAGCGTCCCAAGAGCTGGAGAGGTGAGGTGCCGTCCTCATCTTCGGCCGTCCCTAAACCTCCAGTAGCCGGCTGTCAGGAAGATCACGGTGTACCCGGTCAGAGTCAGGGCGGCCAGGCCGGCGGAAGGGATCCGTGCGGCGGGTGGGCCGGTGATCGGGCGGATCGTCGTCAGTGCCTGCGCCGCATTGACCAGGAGCAGTCTGCTCGGGAGTGTGGAGACGCCCTCGACCGCGCGGGCGGCCGGAAAGGCGAGGAACACCAGTCCGAACATGGCCGTCATCGCCCCGGCGGTGTGCCGGATCAGCGCGCCGACCGCGAACCCGACCAGTGTCACCACGGTCATGTAGACGGCCGCGGACACGACGGCGCGCAGCACGCCGGGATCGGCGAGCGACACCGATGCGTGATGTCTCGCCAGGACGGCTTGGCCGAGGAAGAACGCGGTGAACGCGCTGATCGTACAGATCGCCAGCGTGTACGCCGCCAGTACGGTGATCTTGGCGGCGTACACGGTGCGCCGGCGCGGCAGCGCCAGGAAGGTGGTGTCGATCAGTCCCGTCCCGTATTCGGAGCTGATCGCCAGGACGCCGAGCGCCGCGAACGCCAGCTCGGCGAACTGGAATCCGGCGAACGACTCGCTCACCGGGTCGAGCGTGGCCGGGTCGGTGGTGGTCCAATCGATCGAGGTGACGTCGAGGAGCCCGACGCCCAGGCCCAGCAGGACCGCGATGCCGGGGACGAGGGCGGTCGAGCGGACCGTGCGGAGCTTGGCCCATTCGGCCCGGATCGCGGCCCTCACCGGTCACCCGCCCGGTACTGGACGGCCTGGTCGGTCAGCCGCAGGTAGGCGTCTTCGAGTGCGCCTTCGCCCAGCTCTGCCAGCGGTGTGTCGGCGAGCAGCCGGCCGCGGCCGATCACGATGAGGTGGTCGGCGGTCATGGCCATCTCGCTGATCAGGTGGCTGGAGACCAGGATGGTCCGCCCTTGGGCGGCCAGCCCTCGCAGCAGGCCGCGGATCCAGCGGATGCCTTCGGGGTCGAGACCGTTGACCGGTTCGTCCAGGATGAGGATCTGCGGGTCGCCCAGCAGCGCGGCGGCCAGGCCCAGCCGCTGGCGCATGCCCAGCGAGAAGCCGCCGACACGCCGGCCCGCGACCGCGGACAAGCCTGTGAGGTCGAGGATCTCGTCGATCCGGGCTTCCTTGAGACCGGACGCGGCCGCCAGCCAGCCCAGATGCGCCCGTGCGGTCCGGCCCGGATGGACGGCGCCCGCGTCCAGCAGTGCCCCGACCTCGTGCAGGGGCCGGGCGAGCGCGCGATAGGGACGGCCGCTCACCAGCGCCGTACCGGTGTCTGGCTGTTCGAGGCCGAGCAGGAGCCGCATCGTCGTGGTCTTGCCCGCGCCGTTGGGGCCGAGGAATCCCGTGACCCGTCCCGGTAGGACGGTGACCGAGAGCCGGTCGACCGCGATGGTCGGGCCGTAGGTCTTGCTGACCTCGCGTAGTTCGAGCATCGGTGCCTCCTTCGTGGGTGCCTCCACGGTGTCGGCCAGAGACCGCCGACGGCGTCCACCCCCGGAGCGGTCTCCACGCCCTGCCCGCGGGCCCGGTTCTCTGCCTGAAGGCATAGGCCCCCGGAGGGATGTGGACCCGGCAAAAGCCTGCCTACGCTTGCGCGATGAACGCTGCGCACTCGGGTGCTCGGTTGAAGGGCGTCCTTGCGGCCGCTCTGGCAGTGCCTGTCCGGGACCGGCTGGCGGCGATCGGATTCTCGGCGCCCGCGGCGCTGATGATGGCCAACCATGCCGACCGGGGCGTGCTCACAGGGCTCGGGCTCGCGGTCGGCGTCGTGCTGTTCTCGCTGCCGATCGCACTGGCTCACCGGCCGCTGCCGGCGCTCGGCCTGCTCATGGCAGGGCTCTGCCTGGTCGGCGCGGTCGACCCGCCCTCGACGATGGCCGGGCTGGTGGCGCTCGGCTATGTCCTGTGGCCCCTCGCGTCAGGACGCCATGCGTTCGCGGCGCTGGCCTTGGCGCTGGCCTGCGCCTGGACCACGGCGCTGCCCGACTTCCGGCACCGGGGCGGCGCAGTCGCCTTCACCCTGCTCTACCTGGCGGTCTGGACGATCGGCCACACGCTGAGCGTCCAGCGCCGTCATGCCCGGGAGCACGCGCGACGGGCCGCGACCGACGAACGGCTCAGGATCGCCCGCGAGATGCACGACCTGCTCGCACACGGCATCAGCGTGATCACCGTCCAGGCGGGATACGGCGCCCTGATCGCCCTCGACCAGCCGGACAAGGCCCGAGCCGCGCTGACCACGATCGAAACGACCGGACGGCACACGCTCACCGAGCTGCGCGCCCTGCTCCAGGTCCTGCGTCCCGCCGCCGGAACCGACACCGGCACCGCCGCCGGAACCGACACCGGCCTTGAGCCCACCCCTGGCCTGGCCGACCTCCAGCAGCTGGTCGATCGGACGGCCGAGGCCGGCGTACGAACCGACCTGAACCTGGACGGCCCGCTCGACGACCTGCCCGCAGCCGTCGACCTGTCGGCCTACCGGATCGTGCAGGAAGCCCTCACCAACGTGATCAAGCATGCCGCCACCGACCACGCCCACCTCCTGATCGAAAGGACACGCGACGCCCTCACCGTCCAGGTCACCGACCGTGGCGGCGGGACACCGCGCCGGTGCCGCCCTGGACACGGCCTACTGGGCATGCGGGAGCGCGTGCTCGTCCACGGCGGCACGCTCGACGCGGCCCCGCTCGCCGAGGGCGGCTTCCGCGTGACGGCGGTCCTCCCGCTCACGACATGATCAAGGTCCTCATCGCGGACGATCAGGCGCTGGTGCGGGCGGGTCTCGCCGGGATCATCGGCACCGCACCCGATCTCGAGGCCGTCGGCGAGGCGGCCGACGGTGCGCAGGCCATCGCGCTGACGCGCGAGCTGCGCCCCGACGTCGTGCTCATGGACATCCGGATGCCCGGCATGGACGGGCTGGAGGCGACCCGGCAGATCACCGACTCCCGCGTCGTGGTCCTCACCACCTTCGACCTGGACGAGTACGTCTACGCCGCCCTCCGAGGCGGCGCCAGCGGTTTCCTGCTCAAGGACACTCCGCCCCGCGAACTCCTCGACGCGATCAGGGTCGTCGCCCGCGGCGACGCGCTCCTGTCCCCTTCCATCACCCGCCGCCTGATCACCGCGTTCGCCAACCGCCCGTCCCCGCCCGACCCAGCGTCGCTCCCCCATCTCACCGCGAGGGAGCGCGACGTCCTCCTCCTCGTCGCCGAAGGCCTCTCGAACGCCGAGATCGCCAGGCAGCTCGGCATCGCCCCGGGCACCGCCCGCGCCCACGTCGCCGCCCTGCTCGGCAAACTCAAGGCCCGCGACCGCATCCAGCTGGTCATCCTCGCTCACCGCGCAGGCCTGGTCTCCTGAGGCGGCCAGGAAAGACCAGGAAGGTCCCACCTCCACCGGCCGGCCGATCCGCGGCGTCCGCGTCGGCGACGAACCCCACCGCGCCGTCGGTGGGTCGAATCCACCGAACGTCTACAGTCACGTAGACGAAATGGGTGCGGTGAGGTTAGCCTCAGCTAAGTCATTGGCGGGGACGACGGGAGCCGGACATGTCGGGCGAGAAGATCGCGCTGCTGGGCGCGATCGCTGGTTTCACGATCTTTCTCGGGCTTCCGGTCGGGCGGATGCGCGACCCCCGTCCGCGGACGCGGGCCCTGCTGGGTGCCGTGGCCATCGGGATCCTGCTCTTCTTGATGGTCGACGTGCTGTCCCACGCGTGGGAGCCGATCGACGGTGCGCTCGGCGATCACCACATCGGCGCGGCGGCCGGGTACGGGGCGCTGCTCGCGGCGGGTCTCGCCGTGAGCCTGGCCGGCCTGACGCATTTCGACCGCTGGATCTCCGCGCGTGCGTCCGGGCGGGTCCCGGAGACGCGCGAGGGGCCGGGCGCGGCCACGATGCCGGCGACCGGCCAGGGCACGGCCGTCGCCGGCGCACTCAGCGGCGCGCGCGGCGGAGCCGCCGACCGGCTGGCGCTGCTCATCGCCACCGGGATCGGACTGCACAACTTCGCCGAAGGGCTGGCCATCGGCAATGCCGCCGCGTCCGGTGAACTGAGCCTGGCAGTGCTGCTGGTCGTCGGGTTCGGCGCGCACAACGCCACGGAGGGCTTCGGTATCGTCGCCCCGCTCGCCTCCGCGGGGCGGCGTCCCGGCTGGGGGCGGCTCGCGCTGCTCGGCGTGATCGGCGGCGGGCCGACCCTGGCGGGCACCCTGATCGGCCAGAGCGTGGTCAGCGACGCCCTCGGCGTCGCCTTCCTGGCCCTGGCCGCCGGATCGATCCTCTACGTGGTGATCGAGCTGCTCGCGGTCGCTCGGAAAGCCGCCCTCAAAACGATCACCATGTGGGGAATCCTCATCGGGCTGATCCTCGGCTTCGCGACCGACGCCGTCATCACCTACGCCGGAGCCTGACGGCCCTGCGGTCAGGGTCCGGTGATCCGGCGGACGGCGTCGGCGTACCGGCGGACCGCCTGCGCCGGGAGCCGCCCGGCGGGGAGCTCGACCACGAACGCGCTGTCGCGCACCACGGTGTTCTCCCAGCCGGTGGCGCTGCCCGGATAGTCGGTCAGGGTGCGCACCGGGAGCCCGACGTCGCGGGCGAAGCGCCGCTCGACGTCCTTGGGGCCCTCGGAGCCGTCGACCACGGCCAGGTGCTGGTGGAACCAGATGGCGACGGTCGGCCGGATCCGCCGGATGAGGCCCGCCGCGAATCCCGATTCCGGCTCCGAGAGCGGACCCGCGCCGGAGTAGTGCACCGAGCCGGGCGCGTCCATGCGGCGCCAGCCGGCCGGGAAGTTCCGGTTGAGGTCGACGCCGTGCGCGTTGCCGCGCGTCCGGGCCGCCATGCCGTCCGGATTGAGCACCGGCACCACCCACAGGTCCGCGCCGGACGGCTCTGGACTGGCGGCCAGGGCCTGCGCCACCGGCACCCCGGCAGGCTCGTCCCCATGCACGCAGCCCACCACCAGCACGCGCCGTGCGGCATGCGGGTCGCCCACCTCGACCGCCGTGATCGAACGCCCCTGAACCGACTCGCCCAGCGGGACGGTGCGGCGGACCGGCGCCACCGCCGACGCCTCCTGCCGCGCCGTCCCCGGCCGGATCTGACGCCGGGCCGACGACCAGCCGGTCTCGCTCGACGTGCCACAGGCCGCCAGCAAGACCAGAACGGCGATGAGGAACGGTCCAGTGCCGCCGCACCAGATCGTCATCCGCCGATCCACCATGCTCACCCCCCCAGGTATGGGCATTTCGTCCGACCTGGGGGGAAGCACCACTCAACTACCCACTGTCACAGAAAGTGATACATAAGATACATAGGGTAGTAGATGGTGTTGCTCCTGGGCGCCGCGTCGTGGTCCGCGAAGGCCGGTTCACATCGTTCTCACATGCGGCGGTTCTACGTTGGAAGGGTGCGAGTGCTGGTCGTCGAGGACGAGATCCGCACAGCGGCGCTGTTGCAGCGCGGGCTGCGCGAAGAGGGCTACGCCGTCGATGTCGCCGCCAACGGCCCTGACGCGGTGTGGCAGGCGGTGGAGAACCCCTATGACGCGATCGTGCTGGACGTCATGCTGCCAGGGCTCGACGGGTTCGAGGTGTGCCGGCGGCTGCGGGTGCAGGACTGCTGGGCGCCGGTGCTGATGCTGACCGCCCGCGACGCGGTCAGCGACCGGGTCCACGGGCTCGACGCCGGCGCCGACGACTACCTGACCAAGCCGTTCAGCTTCGCGGAGTTGCTGGCGCGGCTGCGGGCACTGGTCCGCCGGGGCGCCAAGGAGCGGCCGACGCTGCTGACCGTCGGGGACCTGCGGCTGGACCCCTCCAGCCGCAGGGTATGGCGCGGGGAGACCGAAAGGCCGCTCTCCGCCAAGGAGTTCGCGCTGCTGGAGCTGTTCATGCGGCATCCCGGTGACGTGCTGACCCGCACCACGATCTTGGAGCACGTCTGGGACTACGCCTACGACGGAGCGTCCAACGTCGTCGACCAGTACGTGGCGTACCTGCGGCGCAAGATCGACGAACCCGGTGCGGAGTCGCATCTGGAGACCGTGCGCGGCGCGGGCTACCGGCTGCGTCCCCTGGATCCCTCCGAAGGGGGATGACCGGCCGTGCCGCTGCGGTGGCGGTTGGCCCTGCTGTTCACGCTGGGCGCCGCGATCCTGATCGGCGGGGTCGGCCTGCTGTTCCGCCAGCAGCTGGCGGCCGGGATGAACTCCTCGCTGGACGACTCGTTGCGCGCCCGCGCCGACGCCCAGGTGGCACGCCTGGCCTCCTCGGCTCCAACGCCCCCCGCACCCTCCAGAGAGCATGAAGGCAACGGGCGGGCCGAGACTTCCGACACCGGGTCCGACAACGTGACCCAAGTGCTGTCCACCAGCGGGAAAGTACTGGAGAACAGCGGGGACAGCCGGGGACCACTGCTGAACGGCGCCCGGCTGCGGGACGCGGCCAAAGGATCCGAGCAGTTCACGGCCGTCATCGAGGGGCAGCGGTACCGGATGCTGGGCGTCCCCGCCCGCAACGGCGACCGCACGGTCGTGGTCGTGGTCGGCGCGAGCACGCAGATCGTGGAAGCGACCGAGGCCCGCACCGGCAAGATCTTCCTGACCGCCGGGCCGCCCGCCGCGGCGCTCGTGGGATTCGGCGCCTACCTGCTGGCGGGAGCGGCACTGCGGCCGGTGGAACGGCTGCGGCGGCGCCTCGCCGACATCTCCGAGCACGACATCGACGCCCGGCTGCGCGTGCCCGGCACGCGCGACGAGATCGCGACCCTGGCCACGACCATGAACGCGGTGCTGGACCGGCTGGCCCGCGCGCTGGCCCGCGAGCGCGGCTTCGTCGCCGACGCCGGCCACGAACTGCGCACACCCCTGACCACCCTCAAAGCAGAACTGGAACTGGCACAGCAGCCGGGACGCTCCCGCCAAGCCCTGGCGTCCGCTGTCGACGCCGCGGCACAGGACACCGACCGGCTCATCCGACTGGCCGAAGACCTGCTGCTCCTCGCCCGCGCCGACGAAGGCCACGCCTTCCTGCGGCCACGGCCGATGGCACCGCACGACGTCCTGGCCGCGGCGGTCCGGTCGGCGTCCGCACGGGCCGCCGCCCATCGCGTCACGCTGCGCTTGAGCGGAGACGAACACCTGCGCCTGACCGCCGACCCCGACCGCCTGCGGCAGGCCGTCGACAACCTGCTCGACAACGCCCTGCGCTACTCGCCCCCGGGCGGCGTCATCGACGTAGGGCTCGGCCGCCACGGCAGGCACCGGCGGGCCGTCGCGGTGATCGAGGTGCGCGACCACGGACCCGGCTTCCCGCCCGAGTTCCTGCCCGTGGCCTTCGAACGGTTCAGACGCGCCGACACCGCACGCAGCAGGGCCGACGGCGGCACCGGGCTGGGCCTGGCCATCGTCCGCTCCATCGCCCACGCCCACGGCGGGCGAGCCGTCGCGGACAACCCCCCGGGCGGAGGCGCCCGGGTCCGTCTAGAACTTCCGACAACCCCCGCCCAAGACGGGCCCGCGCACGACGAATGAGGCCCGGGCCTCCCCCGGCCCGCGCACATGTCAACCTTCACATTCCGCGTACACGGTCGTCTCACCTGCGTATTCGCATACTGGGTCACTCCAACAGCCGATCCGTGAAAGGCGGATACATGAAGCTCAACCGGAAGATCGCGGCCACGGCGTTCGGCGTCCTCGCCCTCGGAGCCGCGGGCGCATCGCTCGCAGGCGCGGCCTCCGCGTCCCCCGCGCACGCCAAGTCCCCGGCCATCTCCCGGCAGGCCACGCCCCCCGCCCCCGAGCAGACCGATGACCAAGGCGCCGACGAGCAGGGCGCCGACCCGACCACCGGCCCCGACCACGACGGCATCCAGCAGTCGGGCCAGAAGGGCACCGAGAACGAGTCCAACGAGAACGGCTCGGAGAAGGGCACCGAGAACAAGGCCGACAACGAATCCGGCAAGAACGCCCAGACCACGGGCGCACAGGACACCGACAGCGGCCACGAAGACGGCCCCGGCGACACCCAGCCCGAAGGCGGCAACGCCGAGCAGTGACGGCTGCGGATGGAGCAGCGCCCGC
>NZ_JBEYYT010000045.1:0-37850 GCF_040645715.1 Spirillospora sp. NPDC046719
CGGAGCCCCGCCCGCGGCGGCGCGGGCTCCGGGCCGGCCGCCGCCTTCGCCGCTCTTCTGGTCGATCCGCTCTGAGATCGGGGGTCCACCGTGCCTGGATCGAATGCCGCGATGAGCTTCATCGGAAAGATCGGCGCGACCCTCCGGACCACCGTCCGGCGAAAGGGCGCGCATCTGCGAGGAGCGCTCTTCCGGCTCGCCGCGTTCGGCGCGGCCGCGTTCGCCCTGGCCACCCTCGTGGGTACGGCGGGTGCCGCCGGAGATCCGTACTCCGGTGCGGGCACGGCGACGGCGGAGGCGGGCGGTGGCCCCTGGATCGCGATCGACACGGGGGCGGCCGGGACCGGGGCGGAGAGGGCGACCCTGGCCGCCGCACTGACCACCGTGCAGGCACCGGGCCGGGTGGCGACCGCCGGTCTCGCGGCGAAACCGGCGCCTTCCGAATGCAGTGGCTCGAAGTCCGACAACTGGGACGATATGGATAACATTCGTACCAGCGACTCGGATCCTGGTGGCAAGTTTCAATTCAACCCATGCACTCACCAGGTGAGGATCAGCGACACGGAGAAGGACGGCTACCTCGTGCGCGGTGGAGTCGCTTTGGACGGCGCACTGGTGGTCCGTCTGAGAGCGGCCGGAAATCCTTCTGAGGACGTGGCTACCATCCCTAATTACGATCCGAAGAAGCTGTACATCTTCAAGGTCTGTCTGGCCGGCAGTGACAAGGACGACGACTCGTACTGCGACAGCAGCGACAATCAGCATTGGCCCAAGGCGGACAGGGGAGGGCCGGACCCGTGTTACTCGTCGTGGGGGACCAAAGGTTCGGAGGACAACTGTCACAACGGTAGGAAACTGTTCGGCTACTCCGATAAGGACAAGAAGAAATATGAAAAGTGGAGGGACGCTCTCCGAGGCCCGGATCTCAGCGTCCCCATACCCAAGCTTCCCGTCGGGAGGAAGCCGGACATCAATGCCAGGCCCGACCTGACGCTGCCGCGGTCTCAGCCGGGCGACGCGGGGAAGATCACCCAGCCTGTGGCGATCATGCTGCGCTGGCTGGTGTGGACGGTCCTGGGCGGCTGTGTGGCAGGTTTCGTGATCGTCGGGGGGAGAATGGCGATCAGGCACAAGCGAGGCGAGTTCGGCGCGAACGCTACCGAACTGGGATGGGTGGTGCTCGCCGTCTTCGTCGCGGGCTCCGGGCTGGCCATCGGCTTCGTCTCCCTCCTGGTCGATCCGTTCTGAATCGGGGGACCGCCGTGTCTGAGTCAAACAACTGCGCGCCTCCTGCGCGATGTCGTCCGGGAGGCGCCCGGTGAACGACATTCTCAACGAGGCGTGGGCCTGGCTCGTCCAAAAACTGCTCGACTGGGCACTGGGAAGCTTCGAACAGTTCCTGACCTGGTGGATCGCCGGCAGCGGTACCGCCTATAACGTGCAACTGACCGGAGAACGCGGCGGTGTACTCTATGATCTCCGCCTGTACACGAACTGGCTGACCGCGGCATTCGCGTTCGCCGGGTTCCTCGTCGCGGCCTTCCGCATCGCGATCCAACGCAAGGGTGCGCCTTTCCGGGACGCGATGGTGCAGTTCTTCGAACTAGCGTTGATCATCCTCACTGTGGCGACGATCGTTAATTTGGCGAATATGGCCGGAGATCAATATTCCAAAATGATCATCGAACATATGAAGCCGAAGGATGACCAATGGCAACAGAAGTGGCAAGACGGAGTCCAGTTGATCCGCGGCGGCGACAAGGATGATGTATCGTTCGTTCTCGCCTTCTTTGCCGCCGCGGCGGCACTCTCGTCGTGTATTCAGTTCGTGTTGATGCTCTTCCGGAACGGCGCCCTGATAGTTGTCGTGGGGATCCTCCCGGCGGTGGCGGCGTCGAGGTTCACGTCTTACGGGAACGCCGCGTACCGGCGGTGCATCGGACTGCTGGTCGCGTTCATCGTCGTCAAGCCGGTCATCGCGACCATCGATGCCGCGGCCTTGAAACTGATGACGTCCGATTACGAGGCTGATCGCCTCTTCGGTCTGGCCCTCGTCGCCGGCTCGGTGCTGGCCATGCCCGCGACCCTGCGTGCCGTGATGCCCGCGGCCACCGAGGGGCAGAGCTCCTTCAGCGTCCGCGAGGCCAGCAAGTTTGTGCTCGGCGGCACGTCCATGAGGGAGCGAATCATCAAGGGCGTCGGCGCCTTCGTGCCGGGCGCCGGATCGAGCCCCAGTGGCGGTGGAGGCGGTGGAGGCGGTGGAGGCGGCGGTGGTGGCGGTTTCCATTTGCCACGCCTTCCTTTCACGCGTCGTAACCCCAATTTGGGGGTTATTTACTCCAACTACGGATCGAACGACGGGTCGCAGGGCGGTTCGGGGGGCACCGGAGGTGCGAGCGGCGCCGCAGGCTCGACCGGTTCGACGGGCTCGACCGGTTCGACGGGCTCGACCGGTTCGACGGGCTCGACGGGCTCGACCGGTTCGACGGGCTCGACCGGTTCGACCGGTTCGACAGGCGGTCGGTCCGGCGGCTCCGGCGCCCAGAGCAGCTCAAGCGGTAATTCCTCCACTTACTCTCCCCCTTCTGGAGGAACGGGGTCGTCCTCGGTGCCTCCCTACCAGGTTCCGCCTTACACGCCCCCGCCCGCGCCCTACATCCCTCCCTACACGCCCCCGCCTCCTGGTTCCTCCGGGGGCGGAGGGTCGGGTGGCGGAAGCGGCGGCAGCGGGCCCAGTGGCAGCAGGTAGTCCGGTAACGCATGGTCAAGGAATGAGGTGAGCTGGAGTGGCAACCGACTATCAAGAACCGACCTACGGGAACTGGCGCAAGCCGGTGTCTCCGGGGATCGGGAAGCTGGGACTGGCCGGGACCCTGATCCTCATGGTCGGGCTGATCATCGTCACCCTGCTCGCGATGGTGTCGCTGATGGTCGCCCTGTTCGGTGCCGTGGTCCTGGCGGTGGTGATGCTGCCGCTGGTCATCCAGGACGTGCACGGGCGGACCGCGCTCCAGTCGCTCACGGCCCGGTTCAGCTGGTGGTCCGGCCGGTCCCAGGGATGGCACCTCTACCGCTCGGGGCCGCTGAGCGTCGTCCCGCACGGCGTGTGCCGGCTCCCGGGGCTGCTCGCGCAGTCCCGCCTGGTGGAGGGCCGCGACTCCTACGGCCGCCCGTTCGCCCTGGTCGTGATCCCGTCCACGAAGCACTACACGGTGGTGTTCGACTGCAACGCCGAAGGCGCGGCGCTCGTCGACCAGATCCAGATCGACACGTGGGTGTCCCACTGGGGGCAGTGGCTGGCCTCGCTGGCCTACGAGCCGGGCCTCGTCGCCGCGAGCGTGACCATCGAGACCGCCCCCGACAGCGGGACGCGCCTCCGGGAGGAGATCCACGCCCACACCGATCCGAACGCTCCGGAGCTCGCCCGGGCCGCGCTGGAGGAGATCGTCTGGAACTACCCGGTCGGAAGCGCGCGGGTGTCCACCCGCGTCGCGGTCACCTACGCCGCCCTTCCGCAGATCGGCGGCAAGCGCCGGGACCAGGAGGCCATGGTCCGGGAGATCGGGATGCGGATCCCCGGGCTGATCTCCGGGCTCTCGATGACCGGTGCCGGGTCCGCCCGCCCGATGACCGCGGAGCAGCTCGCCCGCGCCGTGCGGATCGCCTACGACCCGGACGCCCAGTCGACCATCGAGGCCGCCGAAGGCCAGGAACTGCGCTGGGACGACGCCGGGCCGGTCTCGTCGCAGGAATCCTGGGACCACTACGTCCACGACAGCGGCCACTCCATCACCTGGGGCATGTCGGAGGCGCCGCGCGGCGAGGTGCTGTCCAACGTGATGACCGGGCTGGTGGCGCCGCACCACGACATCGCGCGCAAGCGCGTCACCTTCCTCTACCGGCCGCACGACCCGGCCTCCGCCACCCGGATCGTGGAACGGGACCGCAGGGACACGCGGTTCCGCCTCGACGGGTCCACCGCCGCGGCCCGGAACGAGATCGACGTCATCAAGAGCGACCAGTCGGCCCTTGAGGAGGCCAGGGGAGCGGGGGTCACCCGGTTCACCATCCTCGTCACCGCCACCGTCCGCTCGTCGGACGAACTGCCGGTCGCGGCGGCGGCCATCGACACGCTCTCGGCCCCCGCACGCCTGCGGCTGCGCCGGATGTACGGGTCGCAGGCGTCGGCGTTCGCGGCGGCCCTGCCGCTCGGCATCGTCCTGCCGCACCACCTGCAGGTTCCCGCGCTGGTGAGGGAGTCGCTGTGAACGGTCCCCTCGAAGCGATCCCCGCCGGCCCGCCCGGAGAGCCGCCCGCCGCGGACGGCGACCGGAAGGGCAAGAAGGCCAAGAAGGACAAGAAGGACAAGAAGAAGACCGGAAAGCCCGAGCTCAAACCCGGGTTCAGGGGCTTCAGCCGCCGGGGCGGGGGCCGCGCCTCCTACGTCGAGGCGCCGCCGGAGTGGCGCGGGACCACGGTCCAGGTGT
The DNA here is from genome assembly GCF_040645715.1 of Spirillospora sp. NPDC046719. NCBI lineage: Bacteria > Bacillati > Actinomycetota > Actinomycetes > Streptosporangiales > Thermomonosporaceae > Spirillospora > Spirillospora sp. NPDC046719. Next base: position 4,488 of record NZ_JBEYYT010000045.1, read on the forward strand.
GCGGGCTGTGGCCGTTCGGCGCGGGATCGGGAACCCCGATGATCGGTGTGCCGCTCGGCCGGGAGCTGACCACCGGCGCCGCGCTGTGCTGCGACCCGATCTCGTGGTTCCAGCGCGCGAACCTGATCCACAACCCGTCCGCGCTGGTGCTGGGCAAGCCGGGGCTGGGCAAGTCGACCCTGATCCGCCGGATGGTCGTGGGACTGGTCGGCCAGGGGGTGTTCCCCATGGTGCTCGGCGACCTCAAGCCCGACTACGTCGACCTGGTCCGCGCGATGGGCGGGCAGATCATCAAGCTCGGCCGCGGGCTGGGGTCGCTGAACGTCCTCGACCCCGGCGCCACGTCCAAGGCCGTGGCCCAGCTCCCGGAGGAGGCGCGGCGGAAGCTGATCGCGGACGCCCACGGCCGCCGGCTGAACATGGTCGCCGCGCTGCTCACGCTCCTGCGCGGCGGGCCGATCGCCGACACCGAGCGCACCGTCCTCAACGCGGCCTTGCGGGTGCTGGACGAGCGCCACAAGGGCGTCCCCATCCTGCCCGACCTCATCAAGGTGATCGACGACGGGCCGGAACGGCTGCGCGCCGTCACCCTGGCCCGCGGCGACGAGGCGCGGTACCGCGCGGCCGTCGACCCCCTGCACGCCTCGCTGCTCGGGATCCTCGACGGGCCGATGGGCGAGACGTTCGCGGGCCACACCACCACGGGCATCGAGCTGGACAATCCCGGGGGCGTCTGCATCGACATCAGCGGGATCGACGACTCCGACGCCGAACTCCAGGCCGCCGTCCTGCTGGCGTGCTGGTCGGACGGGTTCGGCTCGATCGAGGTCGCGCACGCGCTGGCCGACGAGGGCCTGGCGCCTCCGCGGCACTTCTTCGTCGTCCTCGACGAGCTGTGGCGGGTGCTGCGGTCCGGACGCGGCCTGGTCGACCGGGTCGACGCCCTCACCCGCCTCAACCGCCAGCGCGGCGCGGGCCAGGTGATGATCACGCACACCATGGCCGACCTGCTCGCGCTGGCCGACGAGTCCGACCGGATGAAGGCCAAGGGCTTCGCCGAACGCGCCGGCATGGTGATCTGCGGCGGGCTGCCGCAGGCGGAGATGCCCATGGTGAACGAGGTGGTGCGCCTGTCGTCCATCGAGGAGCGCATGATCGTCGACTGGTCGACGCCGCCGTCCTGGAACCCCGACCTGAAGGAGGACAGCGAGCCTCCGGGGCGCGGCAGGTTCCTGGTCAAGGTCGGCGGCCGGCCCGGCATCCCGTTCAAGGTGGAGCTGACCTCCGTCGAGAGGGACGTCAACGACACCAACAAGCGCTGGACCAACTCGACCACGAGGCCCCCCGCCAGGACCACGTGACCGGCCCGGGCACGGTGGCGTCCGCACCGCGGCGGCGTCCGCGGTGCGGTGCCGAGCCCGGGCGGTCGACTCCGTCGGCCAGGAAAGGAAACCCGGCCCATGTCGTCGCCGCCTCAGGAACCCACAGAGGGAATGGACTTCTGGTCGGTCATCGAATTCGACGGGGAACCCCGGAAGAAGGGGACCCTCGGTACCGAGAACGACAAGCGCGTCGCCGGCCGCCTCCGGGCACCGGCCCCCGTTGAGCGCGAGCCCCGGACGGCGCTCTCCTCCGTGCGGCCGGCGCCCTTCCCACCAGGCGCCGCCGAGCAGCCGCTGCCCGCCTCCCACGTGACCCAACCCCGTCCGCCCACCGCCCCGAAGCAGGGCCCGGCCCCCGCCCCTCCACCGAAACCACCCCGAACCGCCCCGCCCCCGCCGCCCCGCACCGAGGCGACCCCGACGAAACCACCCCAGGCCGAGCCGCCAACGGCCGAGCCGTCCCGAGCCGAAGCGACACCGGCGAAGTCGCCCCAGGCCAACGCGGCATCAACACAACCACCCCGTGCCGAGCCACCTCCGGCCGCACCGCCCCAGGCTGGACCGCCTCGTGCCGAAGTGCCACCGGTCGAGCCGCCCTTGGCCGAGCCGCTCCCGCTCGAAGCGCCCCAGGCCGAGCCGCCGCGGGCCGCCGCGCCATCGGTCGAAACGCCCCAGGGCACAGCGCCACTTGCGGAACCGCCTCAGGCCGAGCCGTCCCGAGCCGAAGCGACACCGGCGAAGTCGCCCCAGGCCAACGCAGCATCAGCAAAACCACCTCGGGCCGAGCCGCCTCAGGCCGCTCCGCCCCAGGCCGGACCGCCTCGTGCCGAAGTGCCACCGGTCGAGCCGCCCGTGGCCGAGCCGCCCCCGCTCGAAGCGCCCCAGGCCGAGCCGCCGCAGGCCACCGCGCCATCGGCCGAAACTCCCCGGGGTACAGCGCCACTGGCGGAACAGCCTCAGGCCGAGCCGCCAACGGCCGAGTCGTCCCGAGCCGAAGCGACGCCGGCGGAACCGCCCCAGGCCAAGGCGGCATCGGCGAAACCACCTCGGGCCGAGCCGCCTCAGGCCGCTCCGCCCCAGGTCGAGCAAGCGCCTCCGGTCGAGCCGCCTCGGGCCGAAGTGCCACCGGTCGAAGCGCGCAGGAGCGCAGCGCCACCGGCGGAATCGCCGCAGGTCGAGCCGCCCGGGGAGGAAGCGTTGGCCGAGTCGGCTTCGGTTGAACCGTCCCAGGCCGAACCATCCCCAGCGGAACCATCCCCGGTCGAGCCGCCCCCGGTCGAGGTGCCTTCGGTTGAGGCGGTCTCGGAGGAGGCGTCGGCGGCGGAGTCGGCGGGTGGGGGGCCGGTGCCGGACGAGGACTGGGAGACCGCCGCGCGGATCGCGGCGTCGATCAGGCCGTCGATCGGCCGGATGTGGCTCGACATGCTGAGCCGCCACACCGGTGGCGATCCCGCGATGGCCCGGAAGGTCTACTACGTCATGGGTGGCCTCCACCTCATCGGCGAGTTGTGGCAGGACCCTCGGGTCATGGAAGTGCACGTCCGCGGCACGCGGGTGACGGTGTTCGGCGAGCACGGCGTCCACGAGGTCGCGGGGTTCCCGAGCGAGGAGGCCGCCCGCCGGGCCGTCGAGAGCGCCGAGGCCGCGCAGGACCGGATGGACGCGCGCGTGACCCGCGCGGGCGAGTCGGTCGTGGTGAGCCGGCGCACCATGCGGGGTCCGACCATCGCCGGGCTCCTCGAGTCGGGAGTCGTCACCAGGGAACTGCTCTCCCAGGTCGAGGCGGCGCTCGCGCGCCTGGAGACCGTGACCGTGACGGGGCCCGCCGCGCGGGTCGTCATCCGGGCCTTCGCGCCGCTCGTCCCGCCGGGCAGCCGGGTCTTCGAGGGGCCGCACGCGGTCCTGCCCCCGGGCTGCGTGGCCGCGGCGGAACCCCTGGACGCCGACTACGTGATCGGCGTGCGGCCCGGCGCCACCGCCGAGCGGATGGCGTCGGCCGGCCAGGTCGGAGCGCTGATCGCCAACCCGGAGTCGGAGATCCGGGCGGCCGTCAGGCTCGTCGTCACGGGCCGGTCGGCGGCCCCCGAGATGGTGATGCGCGCGCTGACCCGGGTGATGGCGCACTGAGCGGAGCCCGCCCCGGCGGTCACGGACGCGGTCCGGCGGCCGCCGGGGCGGGCTCCTCACGCGTTCCCGAAAATGAACGTTGCGGCGGGCCGCCATGTCCGGACGGTACCTATACGAGGGGCCTGAAAAGGGAAGGCGAAGAGTCCGGCCCGACGATTGCATTCGCCTTCGACGTCGATTCTTCGGCCGACTTCATGACATGGAGGCACGTACCGAAATGAGCCTGGTCACCGGTGGCCGATCGGGGGAGGAAGTTGACGGGCCGGAGGAGGGACCCTACGAGTTTCTGGAGCAGTTGGCGACGGAATTGAACGCCGGGCAGTTGATGCGGGCCCGGGTGGAGCGGACGGCCGGGGGCGCCTGGGTCAGGGTGAGCAACCCGAAGACCGGATGGTTCAGCGAGCGGGTGAAGTGCTACCCGGATCCGCTGGCCGGCGACGTCCTCTGCTACTGGTGGGAGTGGGGCTCGAAGATCGGCCCGGTGGACGACGTGCGCGGATGCGTGGCGGTGATCGCCCGCGTGCTCGACCCGGAGCCGGAGGTGGGTCCCTGACCTGGGAGCGGCGGGGCTCGCGGCGCGGACCGCGAGCCCTCCCCCGGTGAGCGGGCCTCGCCGCGGCGTGCCGGGCGGGTCCCGAGGAGCCGAAGGGCGGGGGAGGCGGGCCGGTGCCCGCCGAATGCGAATCCATTCCCCCGCGATGGTGGCAGAAGTGCGCCGTTCCCGGACGATAATAGACGAGGCCGCCTTCCGGCTTGGTACCGGTCGGTAAAGGCGGTCTCCCGCAAGGAATCCTGCTCCCTTGGCTGCCAACGGCGCCAGTTGAGGGAGCAGGTGCCCTTTTCCAGTGATGGGCGAACGGCTCACCGTTCGCCGGTAACCGCATTAATCCCGTAGTGGAATGCGATTCAGATCGCGCCCGCGACCGGCTCGACGAGCTTGGCCAGGGCCTTTTGCTGGATCTGCCGCACGCCCTCGCGGGAAAGGCCGAGCTGCTCGCCGATGAGGCGGAGCGACTGCCCCGGTTCGCCGTTCAGGCCGAACCGGCGGGTGAGCACGTGGAGTTCGCGGGCGTCGAGGCTCGGCAGCCCCTGGTCGTGGAGGGCGCGGAGCTGCGACCGCAACTCCACCTTGTCCTCCAGGTTCTGCGTCGGATCGACCAGCCGCTCCTCGAGCGAGATCATCTCGTCGTCCCGGCCGCTGACCGAGGCGTGCAGGCTGTCCAGCCGGGGGGCGTCCAGGACGCGGCGGACCTGCGCCTCGGTGACGCCGGCCCGCTTGGCGATCGCGGCGGGGTCGGGCGGGGTCGCCTTGCCGTTCTCCTCTAGCAGCGCGCGCTCCGCGGCGAGGATGGCGGGGCGCTTCTCGAAGTCGCCGAGGTTCAGGTTCGGGTGCTCGGCGTCCCGGACGGCCCGCAGCACCTCCCGCTGGATCGGCTTGAAGGCCCAGCTCGCGAACAGGCCCTGCGCCGGGTCGTAGGACGAGATCGCCCACAGCAGCCCCACCTTGCCGGCGCTCTCGTAGTCCTCGCTGTGCTCGGACGACCGGGACGTGAACGCGGCGACGTAGCGGCGCACCAGACCGAAGTTCGCCGTCATGATCTCGTAGGTGAGATCGTCGAGCTCGCGCTCGGCCTGCCGCAGCTCGGCCTCCCGGTCGGCGTCGGCCTCGCCGGTGCCGCAGCTCGCGCGCAGTTCGGCGATCGTCATCTGGAGTCGCCTCCGGCGGGCGAACAGCTCCTCGTTGCGTGTCCGGATCCGGTCAGAAGTCTGAGAGCCCTCGCCGGCCGGCCGCACGGTCTCCATCGTCTCTCCCCACCTCGTGATTCACGCAGCCATCAGACGAAACGATCTCGGAGAAAGAGGCAGCCCCAAAAGGGTTGTTGACATGCTCGTTGCAGCTCCGGAGCGTCCGTTCGGCGCGCCCGGCGGCGGCGTCGCGGGGCGGTCGGGAGAGAGAATTGGCAGGTGGCGGCGGTCATCGGCGACCGGCGGCCGTCCTGCGGGTTCGGGGGGCGCCGAGCCGCCGTTGATCTGGAGTTGATCTCGGCTGGAATTCGTGTTGAAACCTCGGAGAACGCTTGCAGAGGCGCTGATGCACGATGTTGCTCAAGAAGAAGCGTTGATGGCGCGCGCGTCCGGCGCCGACCTGGCGTCGATACCGGCTTCGCGGGCGGCCGGCGCGGGCGCCGCGGTCCGCTCGCGCCGCGCCGCGGAGCGGCGAAATCAGTTCACGGAGCGCGATTCCTTCTGCGCCGCGAACTGGTCCTGATAGTTTCAGGCGTAGTTGAAGTGCAACTTGCAGAGCTCGCGGCGGAGGCTTGGGAACTCTGCATCCGACGTGCGCTTCGCATAGCATTTGCCTCGTGGTCGCGCGCCTTGCGGGACGGCGTTCGCGACGCCGCCCGCTCGCATATTTTCACATAGTGATGTATCCGCGACAATGCTTGGGCGGGATGTGGTTCTCGCCATCGCGCCGTGCGGCCTCCGCCGTTCGAACAGGCCCCTCTCCGGCCGGTGACCTGGACGGAGAGCCGTGGGGGTTCGAACACATGAGGATGTCGATCCTTCGTGCCGGCACGGCGGCCGCGTTGTCGACCGCCCCGCGGGCGCGTCTTTCCCCGGCTGGGGTCGCCGGCCTTGCGGGGAAGTTGAATTTTAAAAGAGATCGGCGCGAGAGGCTGCCGGTGACGCTTCGCCCGATGGCCCGGCGAGGCGGAGAAAGCCATGGAATCCGGGTTTGAAATATGCCTCGGAATTGTCGGTCCGCCCGCCGGATCGTCCTATACCGATGCCCGGACGAACATCTCGCGGGCGGCCGGGTCGACGCCCGGAAGTCGGCCCTCCCATGCCCGGCCCGCACTCAAGATCATCGCTCGCCCCGTCCGGCCCCGTCGATAGGGGTGACCTGGCGGGCATCGCCTCGCATGCGGACAACGGCCCGGCCGGCGCGGGCGGCCCGATCGGCGCCCCGGTAATCACGAGAAACGCCCGTAAGCTTGGCGAACAAAGGGGAGCAGGCCACCGATACCACGTCAAGGTCCGTGCTTCCGTGCGAGCCCTGTGCCGTCCTCCTGAAGCGATGTACCTTACACAAAGGCCGCTGTTCACGCAGCGGCCTAACCACTATCGTGCAGGCACGATTAGCATGAAGTCAGCTCAGTGTTCAGGGGGCGGGGGTCCCCATTCCTACTGCCGCACCGGCAGGTACGGAGCTGCCTGGGCCGAAGCTCGAGGAGGGGACGTTGGAGTTTGCCGAAGATCCACTTGATCGTGCCGCCTTCCCGCGCGGCACTCAGGCTCGCCCCGCGCTGACGGGCACCGGCCGGGGCGCGGCGAGGGGCCGCCCCGCCGCCGGCCGCACGACCGGCGCGACCCGCCGGTCCGCCCCGGCGGGAAGCCGAGGATCTGCCGGCTGATGCACCCTCGGTTCGTACACGCCCGGGTGGAGTCCCCTCCCCGCGGCGTCCAGGATCTGACCGTCGACGACGCCGCCGACCCCGACTCCCTTGTCGCGGCTGGCCAGGCGCTCACCTGGCGGGCGCGGTTCACCGCGGGCTCCCACACCGCCATACCGCTGTCGGACACGTGCGCGCTCGTCGTCGAGCACGAGGAGCCGGCCCCGGAGGGCTGGCACGACAGGTTCGTCCGCGGCCTCGCCCACCGGCTGGCGGGCGAGCTCACCATCGCCACCTTCGGCGCCGGGGAGCGGCCCGCGCCCGTCTCGGGGGAGGACGCCGACTGCGCGGAGCTGCTCGGCTCCGCCATCGACGGGCTCGGCCGGCTGCTGGCCGACCTGGAGGACGCGCAGACGCCCGAGGAGACCGCGGAACGGATGGTGGCCGACACCGCCGGCACCCACCTGGCGCTCCTCGGCGCCGTCGCCGACCAGCAGGTCGCCGTGCGGCAGGAGGCCGGGTTCACCGTGCACAGCGTGCGCTCCGTCGCCGCGGGCGCGACCCGGGCCGATCTCGAGCGGGCGCGGTCCCGGGTCGGGCTGCCCTGGCCCTCCCAGGCGGGCGCGAGCGTCGGCGAGGAGCTGGGGCTGGCCCGCTGGTGCACCGCCATGCAGGTGCGCGGCCACCAGATGTGGAGCCGGCTCCAGGACGACGACGCGCTCGTCACCGACCTCTGGCTCCGCGATCCCTAGCGCGCCCCCGGGACGAGGTACCCGTACCCCGTCTGGGTGACGATCAGGCCGTCGCCGAGCTTGCGGCGCAGCCGGGAGATGTGCTCGGCGAGCGTCCGGGAGACGCCCCGGCTGGTTCCCCACACGTCCAGCATCAGCTCCTCCTTGGAGACCGCCCGCCCGCGGTTGGCGGCCAGGAACTCGAGGATGGAGTACTCCAGGGGAGCCAGCCGCACCACCTCCCCGTCCTTGAAGACCTGCCGGGCGGCGAAGTCGATCACGATGGGCGGGATCTCCACCAGGTTGTCGTCCATCTCGTCGTCGCGCTGGACGACGCCCGTCCCCTGGGCGCGCCGCAGGACGGCCTCGATCCTGGCGAGCAGCACCTCCGGGTTGAACGGCTTGGTGATGTAGTCGTCGCCGCCGAGCCGCAGCCCGAGCGTCTGGTCGTGGACCTCGGTCCGGACCGTCAGCAGGATCACCGGGACGTCGTTCCCCTCCTGGCGCATCTCGAGGATCAGCGACAGGCCGTTGACGTCCGGCAGGTTGACGTCCAGCAGCGTGATGTCGACGTTCCCGCGGCGGAGCGCCTGCCGGGCGAGTTCTCCGGTGGGGACCGCCTCGACCCTGTGGTGATGCTTGCGCAGGAGAGTGGAGACCACCTTCACCAGGCGGGGATCGTCGTCTACAACCAATATCCGCGCCATACCTCATCGTATCCGGATAGAAGGGCCGGTCAGGGAAGAATGGAGTGGGAAGCGGTCGGCGAACGCCGTCACGGGCGCAATCCGGGCCGCTCCTCCACCCCCGTTGGAACTCCGTACGGAGGCGGGTGCGGTCCCGCCTGTCTCATTTTCGTCCGTGCACTCCGTGACCGCGCTGATACGCTCACTCGCGGCCATCTGGGAAATCGAACGGAGGCAAGGTGTGCGGGTGCTCATCATTGAGGACTCCGGGGTCGGGCAGTTGCTCCGTACGATCGTGAAACGCGACGGTCACGAACCGGTTCTCGCGGGGAACGGAAAGGAGGGCTGGCGGCTGCTCGTGGACCGGGCCCGCCCCCCGGACCTGCTGATCCTCGACCGCATGCTCCCCGACATGGACGGTGCCGAGGTCCTGACCCGGCTTCGGGAACACGCCCCCACCGTCGACCTTCCGGTTCTCGTCCTCACCGCGGCTGCTCGCTCCTCACTTCATCTGGACGACGGCGCGCTGACCCGCGTCCTCGCCAAGCCTTTCGACCTCGCCGAGTTGCGCGGGGTGCTCGCCGATCTGGCATCGGTCCACCTTCCCGGCGGGGCCCGTCTCACTCGGTAGAGCCGGTCTGCGGTTCATCGTCCTGATCTTGGTCGGTCGGCGCAAGGGGAAGCCGGAGTTCGACCTTGAGCCCGCCCGACGGAGCGGTGCCGAGGTCGATCCGCCCGCGCATCGAGGTCATGAGCAGGTCGGCGATGTGGAGGCCGAGCCCCGAGCCCGGGAGGTCCTGCGTGGAGGCCGACCGATAATAGGGCTTGAGCGCCGCGAGGAACTCCCCCGGGGGGATGCCGGGCCCCTCGTCGCAGATCGTGAGCACGCCGTGGCCCGCCTCCTGGTGCGTCTCCACCGTCAGCTTGCCCTCCGGGGCGTACTTCTCGGCGTTGCGGAGGACGAGAACCAGGCACTGCCGCAGCCGGACGGGATCGCCGCGCACGACGACCTGCGACGGCGTGGAGACCACCGTGCGCGAGGCCACCGAGGGCGCGCTCTGCAGCGCCCGCCGCAGCAGGCCCGAGATCTCGATGTCCTCCGCGACCGCGACGGGCCAGGCGGACGGGTCGCCGTCGATGACGAGCATCAGGTCGGCGATGACGTGCTGCATCACCTCCACCGAGTCGAGGATCGCGCCGATCGACTCGGCGTCCTCCTCGTTCGCGACGGCGGGCTCGAGCAGCTGCGCGTGCCCGCGGATCGTGGTGAGCGGGCCGTGCAGCTCGTGGTGCACCGACGCGAGCAGCAGGTGCCGCATCTGGTCCAGCTGCTGCCGCGCCGACTTGTCCACGAACACGGCCGTGAGCAGCTCGGACGCTCCGGGCCCGGACGCGGCCGAGCAGGAGACCTCCACCCAGAGAAGGCGCCCGTCCCGGGTGGTCAGCCGCGGCGTCCCGGTGAGCCCGTCGGCGAGCTCGACCGGGGCCCCGTCTGCGCAGACCAGCGTGAAGAGGTCCTCGCTCCGGCGGCCGAGCGCCTCGTCCGCGGGGATGCTCGTCAGCGCCGCCATCGCGGAGTTCCACACCTCGACCCGGCGGGAGGCGCCGAGCACGAGGATCGCGACGTCCGAGTGGTCGATGGCCGCGCTGAGCCGCGCCCGTTCGACCTCGAGCTCGTGGGCCGCCCAGGTGTTGGCCCAGTAGGCGCCGAGTGCCCGGGCCGTCCCCCTGATCGCTCCGCCCAGCACCCCGGACAGCACCCAGAAGCTCAGGTAGAGGCCGGTGAGCCGGGTCCACCCCATGAGCAGGTAGCCGGCGACGCGGCCCCCGGGGGCCTCCAGCGGGAAGTGCACGCCGGCGCGCCATCCGCCGGGCAGGGCGTCCTCGTCGACGAGGTACGGATGCGGCCGCGACGGGAGCCCTTCGAGCCAGGCCAGCTCTTCCGGCCGCCGCTGGTAGCGCGTGATGCCCTCGGCGGAGGCCTTGATCCAGATGTCGCCCGCCGGCAGGGAGGTGTGCAGCCAGAGCACACCGGATCTCGTGATCTTCCGCAGGTCGCCCACGAACGAGGCCAGGTCCGCCGACTCCGCATGCCGGTGGGCCATGACGTAGGGCAGCTGCAGCAGCCGCTCGGCCGTGCTGAGCGCCGTCTCCCGCGTCCTCAGGACGCGGGTGTCGACATAGTAGACGGCGGCCGGGAACGCGGCGAGGAACGCCCAGGTGACGTCGCCGGTCCGCAGGGCCCTGAGGACGAGGAAGGCGAAACCGGCCGCGCAGGCCGCCTCCATCAGGTCCTCCGCGATCAGCGGAGCGTGCACGGACCGCCTCATGATCGCGACGATCAGCAGGGCGGCCACCAGGAGCAGGACCACCTGCGTCACGCTCGGCGCCCGGCTGGGCAGCCCCGCGGGGCGCGCCGTCACCAGGCCGGTGACGGCCAGGGTGAGCAGCGTCTCGACCGCGTCCAGCGCGATCCTCCACCGCCTCGCGCGCAGCAGCACGGCCTCGCCGAGCAGGACGGCCGCGGCTCCCGCCGGTGCCACGAGCCAGTACGGGACGAGGCAGTAGCCCAGGGGGGCGAGGAAGGCCACGAGGGACGTGGTCGCCGAGGGCGGCCGGGAGAACCAGACCGCGGTTCGGCCGGAGGCCAGCCGGGAGAGCCTCATACCGCCCTCGCCTCGGGAAACGCGTCCCGCGCCCGGTGGTGGGAGGCGCCGGCTCCGGCGGCCGGGGGCGCCGGACGGGCCCGCGCGTCCATTGTCTCGACTCCGGGAATGAGGCGTCCGCCGGAGTGCGCGGACGACCCGCCGGCACGCCTATTCCCGATCAAAATCATGCTCCTTCATTCGTCGATCCATTCGTGCGGGCGAACAGACGCACGCCTGAGAGCGCTTTGCGGTGGTGGGTGAGTTGAGCATGGCATCCAGGAACGTTGCTGGCCGTCTTCGCTGCGGTGATCGAGTCGAGGTCGGACGAGGCTTTCTGATGCGTCGCTACAGACGACCGTCCGCGCACCGCCCGGCGCTGCAACAGATCGGTTCCATCTGGTGGTCATTCGTCTCATATCGTGAGACGAGCGGCGGGCGTGGTCGGCGCGCGGTGCGCCGCGCCTCCGGGCCGGGCGGGCGTGCCCTGCGGGGCCCGGCGCCCTCAGGCCGTCCGCCCCGGCGACGCGGCGGACATGCGGAGTCTCGCCGGAGCGCGGCGGCGGCAGGGCGGCCGTGTCGGGGGAGCCGTGGGGCGGAGGCCGTCGACGGTGCGGTCCGAGGACGGGCGGCGGGGACGGGCGGTCGGGAAGGCCATGCGATCACCGTGCGGGGAGAAGGAAACGGTTCGAGTAGCCGGCGGAAAGGGGGGAGACGGTGGGCTGGAATCGGAGTGGTGAGGCGGGGGCGTGCAAATCATCGGGGCCGCATAATGGAACGATGCAAAAGGCTGGCGGACCGGCGCGGTTTTTCGTCGGTATGGTCACCGCGCCCGTTCGCCGGAGCCGCCCCCCGAAGGAGGCGACGGCGGCGACCAAGCGCTCGTTGAGAGCTCGCCTCCTCGCGGGCGGGCCGACGGGAGCCCCCAACCGGTTATTGTCCGCAGCCGCCGATCCGTTTCCCGGGTTCGCCGGACCGCCTGCGGTGACGTCGATCACCAGCGGCCGGGATCCGGGCGCGACGACGGTGGTCACGGCGGCCCGGCCGTGCGGTGAAAGCCGGATCGCCGACCGGCGCGGTCGAGGCCGGGCACGCGCGTGCGGGCGGTGAGCAACGCGCGCTCCAGCAGGCGCCCTTCGCGGGGAAACCCGGCGGACAGCACGTGGACGAGCCGCAGGACGGCGTCGACACCCTCGGCGGACCCGGCCCAGCCGCCCGCCCGCACCCAGGACTCCAGGATCTCCGGGCGCCGGTCGGTGTGGCCGGCGGGCATGCGACAGGTCCATATCGACCGGAAGCCGTCCCAGTAGCGCTCGTGGCCCCTGGCGGGGACCCCGGTGACGTGCTGCGGCGGCGCGTCCAGCCACAGCAGCAGCCCGTCCAGCACGCCGCGCTCGCGAGGGGTCGGGGACTCCGCCTGCGCCAGCCGGGCCTTCAGCGGGCCGTCCTCGGGGACGCGGTCGAGCGCCGTCAGCCAGCCGGCGAGCCCCGGCAGGACGTAGCCGAGCCGCCCGGTGCCCGATCCGAGCGCGACCAGGTCCGACACGCAGCCGGTGCCGTGCGCGGCCAGCGCCGCCAGGCGATCCGGGTCGACAGAGCGCAGCGGGTCGAACAGCACGTCGCCGAACGGGCCGAGCAGGGACTCCGGCAGGCGGTGGCAGAGCATCCTGTACCAGGCGACGAGCCGGTCCGGCGGCCCGAACGCCAGTTCCGCCATCAAGGCGCACACCGCACGGGGGTTCGCGGCGAGCGCGCCGAGCGTCGCGGGCCACTGCGGCGCTCCGGCGGCGACGGCCTCCAGGTCGACCATCTCGAGGACGATCAGCGCCGCGGCCTCCGCGCGGGCAGTCTCGTCCTCGCCGCGATCCGCGGGGCCGAGCAGGGAGGCGAGCAGGTCATCGGCCTGCCCGAGGTCGGCCCAGCGCTCGCGCAGCAGCGGCACGTCCTCCGGAACGCGTTCTTGGATCAGCGCGGTGAGGATTCTTCGGGCGCCCGCGTCGCTGAGCTCGCGGTGGCGTCCGGTGGTGAGCAGGTCGCGGATGTCGGCGGGGTCGTGGGTTCCGCGTTCCACGGCTTGCAGCACGGTCGCGGGCCAGTCGAGCCCGGCGAGTATCCGGACCGCTGTGGTGGGTTCGGTGTCGGTGAGGGGCGGGGTGGCGTGTGCGAGGTACGCGACGACCTCGGCATGGGAGCGCCCTCGATCCCCGAACAGGTCCGCGAGCATTTCGGCGTAGGCGCGGCCGGGTGTGTCGCGTTCGGGGAGCCGGGGTGTCCGCCAGTCGAGTTCGGCGGTGCGGTCACGGACCTGTCGTGCGAAGGCCAGGGAGACGTTGCGGTTGCCGCTCTGGTCCCAGGTCGCCGCGGAGAACCGGGTCCGCCACCCGTAGGGCAGCAGCGCCGCGACCGCGTCCAGGAACGCCAACCGCTCCACAGCGGTCAGCTCAGGTGCTCCGGTGATGGTGACGGGTCCGTCGATCAGCAGCGACGCCGCCGCGGCGACCCGCTGCACCCCGAACCGCCCCAGCGCCTGCGCCAAGGTCGCCGGATCCAGCGGCGCCACCCGCAACTCCACCCCGTCGGGCGGGAACGGCGGCGTCAACCCCGACAACGCCTCATACAGGCCCGCATACGACACCGGCACCGCACGCAGCGCCTCATACGGCACACACAAGTAGCGGGTCTCGGCGATCGGGCGGCCCGCACCGTCGGCCTCGCCGGTCCAGTCCTCCAACGCCACACCGATCCGGGTGCCGTCATCACCGCCGCGCACCTCACTGATCGTGATCCACGGCAACGCAGCCGGCCCCGACCGCCCCGGCGACGGCGTCCCCAACGCGAAATGCCGCAGAATATGCGCATAGTCAGCCGCCGAGAAATCCGGACCACCACACCCGGTGACCCGGTACTCGTCATAGCTACCCGGCGGCTTACCCCGGACCGCCCACCCGGCCCGCAGCACCACCGCCCCCCGCGCGGAACCCTCGTCCGTCACGTGGCGCCTCCGGGAACCGCACGTCCTCCTGCGTCCCCGTCCAGCGCCCGTCCCGTGACCGGGCCGCGCTTCACGACCTCACCCGGCGCCGTCTCCATAGTGAAATGCGCACCACACATAGAAACTCCCTGGGATGTTCCCGTCCAGGCATGTCGGGCTTCAGCTCACCACACGGATGGGGCACTCCATGGGAGCACGCGTTGCACCGAAGATAGGAGGGGCTTCGGGCGGAGGCTTGCCGCGCTGCGCACGGAAGTTGCCGCCGTATGCAACAGGGAGCCCGCTTGCCGACCGGTCGCGCGAGCGTACGCTGACGGTTGCGCCGTGGTACGCGCGGATGCGCATAGCCGAATCTTGTGCATGCCAGGTGGCAGGACGAGCAGTTGTAAGCGTGAGTGCCTGGGGGGAGACCGTCTTGAGCTACAGCGTCACCACCACGGCGACCGATGACTACGCCCCTCACGAGCGCGTCGAGCTGTGGAGGGAGCGGACCAACGCCTACCAGTCCGCGCTCGACGTCCGCTGCCCCTCTCCGGAGGACTTCCACGGCAGGATGATCCGCCAGTACAGCGGGGCCTACCAGCTCGTCTCGTACTGGTCGAGCGAGACGCACTACCTGCGGACGCCGGATCTGGTCCGCCGCGAACCCGACGAGGACTACCGGCTCCTGATCCCGCTGTACGGCGCGGCGGGCCTGGTCACGGACAGGAGCGAGGCGACGGTGCGGCCCGGCACGGGCGCCCTGCTGACGATCGCCCAGCCGTGCCGGTTCACCCAGTCCGGCTCGCTCCGCGCCGTGCTGCTGACGATCCCCGCACGCGAGGTGCCCGGTCCGTACCCGGCCTCCTGCTTCTTCGACCTGACCAAGGGCCTCGGCCGGCTCGTGAGCGCCATGATCGGGGTCCTGCGGGACGAGCGCGACGAGCTCACCGCCGCGCAGTTCGACGCGGCGTGCGACCGCCTCACCGAACTGGTCCGCATGCTCATCGAGGGCGCCGAGCAGCCGCCCGCCGCGGGACGTCTCGCGGAGGTGGAGGCGGACATCCGCCGGTACGTGCGCCGCAACATAGCGGATCCGGAGCTCAGCGGCTCGTCGGTGGCGCACGGCCTCGGCTGGTCGCTGCGCCAGGTCCAGCTCGCCCTGCAGCAGGCCGGCACCACCCCGCGCGAGCTGATCCGCGAGGAGCGGCTCCGGCTCGCCCGCGAGCGGCTCCGCGACCCGCGCCACCGGCACGTGCCGATCACCGACATCGGGCACGGGACGGGCTTCCCCTCGTCCAGCGCCTTCAGCGCCGCATACCGCCGCCGCTTCGGCGAGACCCCCCGGGACACCCGCCGGCGAGCACTGGAGGACGCGGGCTGGCGAGGCGGGGGCACGGACTGACGAGGCGGTCCGCACGGCATCGGCGTACCGGGACCGATCCCGTGTCCGCCCTGGCCACGCGGGCGGCTGTCCGGTGTGAAGGACGCCGGCTCGCCGTCTCCGCCCGGATGGACGGCGAGCCGGCGTGGGGTGCAGGACCGCCACTGGCGGTCCAGCCGGCCGAAGTGCCGACTATGCGGGCAGGTCCGTGTAGGCCTTGGAGGCCAGGTACTGGTCGAAGACCACGGTGTTGGTGCCGGCCTTGGCGGGCAGTCCGGCCCGCCAGTCCACGATTCCGTTGAACAGGCCGGCGGGGCCGCAGCTGCTGGACCTGGGCACCGCGAAGGCGTTGTCGACGAGTTTCAGCCGGAACACCAGCGGGTCGGCCGAGACGTCGACGGGCGGGCTGCCGGAGATCGGCTGGTTGGGCGGGGGCGGGCTGGTGGTGCCGATCGTCAGGTTCAGGGTGATCGGGTCGTTCTTGGTGCCGATGGTGCACTGGTCGCCGACCAGGGGGTTCCGCACGTCGACCTTGAGCTTGAGCCGGAGGAGGGTGTTGGCGTCGACGTTGAACTCGGGGTCGGCGGCCAGTTCCGGCTTGGCGTTGACCTGCAGGATCGGCAGGACGTCGGTGCCGGGGACGCCGAGGATGCCGCCGGTGACGCGGATCGGGTCGCCCTTGAGCGGCACCGCGATCATCTTCTGTTCGAGCGTCTCGGGGTCGTATCCGATCGCGTAGGTCAGCCGGAGGGGCTTGTCGATCGGCTGGTCGATCCTGCCGATCTGCAGCTTCCCGCCCGCGATCACCGCGACGTTGCAGTTCCACCACGTCGGGTCCGCCCCGGCGGGCAGCGCGGGGCAGTCCTCGAACGTGAGCCCGGACGGAAGGGTGTCGCGGACGGGCAGGGCGGGGGCGGCCGTGGCCGGGGCGGCGTGCGCGGCCAGGGCGATCGCGCCGGTCACCGCGCCCAGCGCCATCGCTGCGCGGCGCCGCACGGTCGTTGTTGTCATCGATGCTCCAGGGGGTTTCCGGGCTGTTCGCGGGCGGGAACTTCGGGGGCGGGGGTGACCCGCGTCAGAGGTCGGTGTACGGCTTGTAGCTCACGTACTGGTTGAAGATCGCGGTGTTACTGCCCGCGGCCGAGGGCACCCCGGCCTGGGAGTTGACCACCCAGTTGAGGCTTCCGGCCAGCCCGCAGCCGGAGGAGCCGGGGACGGCGAAGGAGTTGTCGACCATGGTCGCCTTGAACACCGGCGGGTCCGTCGACACGTCGACCGGGGTGCTGCCGGAGATCGGCTGGTTGGGCGGGGGCGGGCTGGTGGTCCCGAAGATCAGGTGCAGCTTGATCGGGTTGCCGTCGGAGCCGATGGAGCAGTACGGGCCGAGGTTCGGGTTGATCACCTTGACCTTGAGGTTCAGCAGGACGTCGCCGTTCTGCAGGTCCATGAACCCGGCGTACTCGGGCTTGGCGTACACGGCGGTGAAGATGGGGTCGCCGAAGATGCCCGGCTTGACGAGCATCTTGTCGGCCTGGAAGCCGCCGACGATGACCTTCTGCTCCAGCGTGACGGGATCGAAGCCGACGGCGTAGGTCAGCGTGATGGGCGAGGTGATCGCCTGGTCCAGCCTCCCGAGCGTGAACCGGCCGCCGGTGATGACCGCGACGTTGCAGTTCCACCAGGTGGGGTCGGCGCCGGACGGCAGCGCCGGGCACTTGGCGAAGCTGAAGGCCGGGATGGTCTCCGCCGAGGCGGACGGGGCGAGGGCGGCACCGGACAGTGCGGTGCCGGCGGCGAGAGCCAGCGCAGCCAGGCGGCTGCGGCGGCGGCGGAACGGGGATCGCACAGCGTTCTCCAGGGGGTGGGTACGGCAGGGAAGGAAGCCCGGTCGCACCTGGCCGCGCGGCTGGAGCGGGGCCGTTCGGAGGGGACCGGGGGTGATGCGCTCGGACGGTGGCGGGGCCGCCGTTCAGGCCCTGGCGGCCCCGCCTGGTCAGAGCGGGGACGAAGCGCCCCGCGCGTGGGTGAGAACGGCCGGGTCGGGGGCGGCCGGCTCAGCAGCGCCGGGTCAGGGCGCGATCGTGAGGTCGGCGCCGCCGGGCTCGGTGAGCACCTGGAACTTGCCGTTGCCCGAGACGGCGGCCGGGCAGCCCGCGGTGTTCTCCGGGTTGGAGATCTTCTGCAGCTGCTGGCCGGTGAGCTGCCCCTGCGAGTGCGGGTTGGTGGTGTCGGGCCGGTTCGGGTTGGTCTTGTTGAACAGGTCGATGGTCAGCGGGGTCGTGGTGGTGAGCCCGTAGTGGCAGGTCTCGGTGCGTCCGAGGTTGGTCAGGTGCAGCACCACCTTGACGTCCACGCTGCTGTTGGGCGCGTTGATCGTCAGGTAGCCGTCGCGGTTGTTGGTGTGGGCGGCGTCGTAGTGCGCCGACGCGCCGCTGTAGGGGAGGTTGTTCACCGTGTAGGTGTCGCTGCCGCCGTAGTTGTTGGTGCAGCTGGTGAGCGAGGCGGTCTTGAGCTGCCCGCCGGAGCCGTCGGAGACGACGGAGGCGACCAGGCTCACGGCGTTGCAGGTGCTGGTGATCAGCCCGATGCCCGGGCCGTTGCCCGAGAACTTGGTGGGGTTGATGTTGGTGACCTTGACGTCACCGTTGTAGGGCGAGCCGCCGGAGCTGATCGTGGTGGCCAGCGCGGCGGACGCGCCGGCGATCAGCAGCGCGCTCGCCCCCATCGCGGGGAGGGCGATCTTGAACGGTCTCCGCACTTTCCTGTCCTTTCGATCGGGGGTGGGAAGGACCCCCGAAAGGAAACATAAACTGCGGCGTTCTTCAAGAACGATGTCGTACCCAGAACGTGAAGGACCTTATTTCGGGCCGCCCGGAGAAGGTGATCTCGCGACCGAAAAGCGTGCACGTTGCGTAGCGGGAGAGCGGCCCTTCGGTCGCGCTGTGTCATGAAGCGGAGCCGCGGTGACCCAGCTCACACGCCCTCGGCCGGCGGCTCGGCGATTTATGGACGCAGGCAGGGCGTGGCCGTATCCGGACACGCCCTTTGCTCACAGAAGTGACAACTCGGCTCAGTGGTCCGCTGCCGGCGGATGCGGAATCGCGAACACGTTGACCAATGCCTCCCGCAGCGCCGGCAGCGTGTGCGCCTCGCCCCGGTTCACCCGATCGAAAATGACCTCGTGCATCCCGCCGACGGCCACTTCGGCCGTCAGTTCGGGTTCGGGGTAGTCCGGGACCTGCGCCCGCAGGTGCTCCACCATCATCGTGCTGAACAGCCGCTTGACCCGGTCCCGGCGCTCCACCGCCTCCGGGCCGGCCGCCAGCACCTCCACGACGCACATCCGCGCGGCCAGCGGCTCGTCGGCGATGAATTGCAGAAAGGCGCCGAGGCCCGCGTGCAGCCGGTCCGCCAAGGGCGCGTCCGCGTCGACACTGCCGATCACCAGCCCGAGAACCCGCTCCGTGACCGAGTCGTAGGCGGCGAGAAACGCTTCTTCCTTGCTTTTGAAATTCTCGTAGAAGGTCTTTTTGGAAACCGCGGACCTGCTGACGATGGTGTCGATGGTGAGCTGCGCGTAACCGTCCGACCCGACGGCCTCGATCACCGCCTGCAGAATACGCGCCCGCTGGTTGCTGGCCACATAGCTGCGGGACAGCCGATGCCGTCCGGACGGCAGCCGCCCACCGCTGTGACCTTGGGGTTCCCCGTCCAGCTTCGTCATGTCCCGCCGCCATTTCGGTGCCCTGAGACCCGGTCCACCGACGATTCTACGGCTGGGCTCGGTCACCCTGAAATGGAACCCATGACCCTCGGTGACCTCGTTGAGGAAGGCGAAACAGAAGATCTCGCCCGGCGTTCCGAACCGCCCGGCTTCCGCGCGCCGGCCGGGGCATGGCTCCTCCGGGTGCCGGACCGGCGGAATGTTCCACCGGCGTTGACGGCGGCTACTCGGTAGTAGGCAGCGCGGGAGCATGCATGCCGGTCGGCGGCGGCGTGGCAGTGCGGGGCGGGGCTGCGCATTCGAGCCTGCGGGGAACCGCGGAGGCCTGCTCCGGACCAGTGCGTCCGCCGGTCGGCGGCACACCAGAGCGAACTCGCGTTCGCCCTGCTCAGGGGTTGTGGGTCGCATGGGACTCGAACCCACTGATGACCTGCCGCCTGCCCCGAGGACCGGAACGCCTTGGTGGAGCACGGTCCCCGAGGTGCGGTGCCGAACCCGGCCATCGACTCGCGGGTGGAGCGGGGGCCGGCCCGGACCCTGCGAGCCTTCTCGACGAGCGCGTCGATTGCCCGCGCTGATCCGCTGGCAGTCCCGACGGTTGCGTCATCGGTGAACACGGTGCGCATCTCCCCTAAGCGCTTTTCGTCCAGCACGCGGCCGAGGCGGCCAGGGGTGATGTGTGTTTCAGGCGGTCGGTTCGTTCGCGTTCTTGATGGCGCGGGCGAACCTGACGGCGCGTTCGGCCTGGACCCGGGCGGCGGCGCGGGTGGTGTCGTCGACGGGGGTGGTGCCGCCCTGGTCGAAGTGGGAGGTGCCGTAGGGGTTGCCGTCGGCGAACTTGGCACGGTCGGTGTAGCCGGGCGGGACGAGGATGCCGCCGAAGTGGTGGAAGGTGTGCGACAAGGCCAGCAGTGTGGCCTCGTGCCCGCCGTGCCCGGTCCCGGCGGAGGTGAAGCCGCTGTAGACCTTGTCGGCGAGCAGGCCCTGCTGCCAGACCGGTCCCAGGGTGTCGAGGAACTGCTTGAGCTGGGCGGCGATGTTGCCGAAGCGGGTCGGTGAGCCGAGCAGGACGCCGTCGGCCCAGACCAGGTCGTCGGGGACGGCCGTCGGGACGTCGCTGGTGGCGGCCAGGTTGGCGGCCCAGGCGGGGTTGGCGTCGATCGCCTGCTGGGAGGCCAGTTCGGCGACGCGGCGCAGCCGCACCTGGGCGCCCGCCTTCTCGGCGGTCTCGGCCATCTCGCGGGCGATGTCGGCGATCGTGCCGGTGGCGGAGTAGTAGACGACGGCGATGTTCACGAGCTCGTTCATGATGGCGGGCCTTTCTGGGGGTGCGTCCGGAAGGGGTCAGAGCGTGTTGAGGTCGACGGCATCGGCGATGGCGCGGTAGCCGGTGTCGTTGAGGTGGATGTGGTCGCCGCTGTCGTAGGCGGCCTTGAGGTGGTCTCCGTCGGCGACGACGCGGTCGAAGTCGGCGACGGCGTCATAGGCGCCGCTGGTGCGGATCCAGCGGTTGACCTGTCGGCGGATCTGCTCGCCGCGCCGGCTCTGGGCGGCCGAGCCGCCGATCGGCATGATGGTGGCGCCGACGGCCTGGATGCCGCGGGCGTGGGCCAGGCGGATCAGGGTGCGGTGCCCGTCGATGAGCTGGGCTGCGGTGACCGGGCCGGTCTCGTTCCAGGCGGCCAGGTCGTTGACGCCCGCCAGGACGATCACGCTGCGGACACCGGGCCGCTCCAGCGCATCGCGGGTGAAGCGCGCCACCGCCCGCTCGCCGTACACGGGGGAATCGGTCAGCACGCGGTTGCCGCCGATTCCGGCGTTGACCACGCCCCACCGACGCCCCGCGGCGCGGAGCCGTTCGGCCAGCCGGTCGGGGTAGCGGGCATCGGTGCCCTTGGTGGACCCGACCCCGTCGGTGAGGGAGTCACCGAAGGCGACCACGGTGCGGCGCGGGGCAGGCCCGCCGGCGTGGGGACCGGTGACCTCGACGCCGGTCAGGTAGTACCAGGAGTCGCTCTGCTGGGCGAACGGCGTCGCGCGGGGGTCGGCCAGGTGGTCGCCGGCCGCGCGGTAGGAGGTGGCCATCGCGAAATGGTGGAAGGTCGCGGGCCCGGTCGGCGCGTTCAGCCGGAGTGTTACGGCCAACTGGTCGCGGGGTGAGGACGCCAGCGAGGCGGCGTCGCTGACGATCTCGCTGCCGGCCGCGAGCGTGGTCGTGGCCCGGCCGCTGAAACGCAGCGGTCGCAGCGTCCCGGGCTGCACGGCCGCACCGGTTCCTGCGCGGCCGACCGTGGCTCCGGCGATGCGCAGCGGCCTCGTCCCGTAGACGTTCGACAACCTGATGCGCACCTTGCTGCCGCCGCCGGTGAGCCGCACCACCTGCCGCAGCGAGTCGTCGGCGAAACCCTGCTGGGACCAGTTGACGCCGTACCAGTCGGCGGTCGGCACGGCCGGCTGCGCGGCGGTGCCCCAGACGGCGCGCCAACTCGCCGGGCCCGCCGCGTGCGCAGGGGGCGTGCTGATGCTCGCGGCGGCCAGCAGGGCCGCCGCCGTGGCCAGGGATCGGGAGGTACGCACGTCGGTCTCCTTGCTACTTCAGCGATAGATCTTTCAGTGCTGAACAACAGGTCGGGACGATAGCCCGAGATCATTCAGTACGCAACTATTCAGCGTGATAGCTTTTTTCCGTGACGGAGACGCGATGGCTCGCCCCCGAGGAGCAGCGCAGCTGGCGGGCGTTCGGGCTGGCCACCCGGCTGCTGCTCGACCGCCTGGAACGCGACCTGCAAGAGGCGGCGGGGATGCCGCCCACCTACTACGAACTGCTGGTCCTGCTGTCGGAGGCACCCGACCGGACGATGCGCATGAGTGAGTTGGCGCGCTGGACCCACTCCAAGCCCAGCCGCATCACCCACGCGATCGGCAAACTGGAGAAGGCCGGATGGGTGCGGCGCGAACACCTGGCCTCCGACCGGCGCGGCTGGCTCGCCGTCCTCACCGACGACGGCCTGGCCGCCCTGCGGGCCGCGGCTCCCCGCCACGTCGAAAGCGTCCGCACCCACCTGATCGACGTCCTGACACCCGAAGAAGTCAAGCAACTCGGCGACATCAGCGAGACGTTGCTCAAGCACCTCCTCCCCGGCGAGCAGCCACACTTCTGACCACCGAGGGCGGGGAAATGCCAATGCCGACCCCGGTGCCCGAGGAGGCCGCCGGGGCCGCTGCCGGGGCAGGCGCAAACACGACCGCCTGTTCGCTTTGCGCGGGGCGATAAAGGCTCAGCGGCCGTCACCGCCGGCGAAGTTCATTCGCAGGGATAGGCCGCGGCGAGGCGGTCGTCGCGGGATGATGCCTCTACCACGGTAGACCCCTGGCGGAGGAGGCCGGTTGGGGTCTGACCTGCACTGTAGACGCTGCCACGGGTCTGGTGATGCTCGTTATCGACCCCTGCTGCCGGTGCCCGAGGCAGCCGCCACCCACCGCACCGGAGATTGCCCATGCCACAGGTAACGATCTTCAACCTGGAAGAAGCCGATCCGCTGCCCGACATCGCGGAGGCTGTCAGGCGCGCTCTGACGAGCATGCCGGAACTCGAGATAAACGATCACGAGATCGACCTCGTCCCGGTCCTGGCTCCGGATTCGTTCGACGCCCTGACGACCAGGATCAACGTCGATCTGTGGGAGCACGAAGCACGGACCAAAGAAGCGCTGCAAGAGCTGGCGACTCGGGTCGCCAGGGCCTTCCAGACCGTAGCCGGGACGAACCGCAAGGTGAAGGCGGTCATCCGCCCGTACGACGTAGGACGCAGCGGCTGGGTGTCATTGGGAGCCGATCAGCGCGCCCGCGAGTGATCGCGGCCTGCCAGGCCATGACGGGCGGAGCAACGAAAATCCGCGCTAACGGCCATCCCCGATGGTGTCGATAGCGCGACTTTTCGCTCGGGTGCGCGGCAAGCGGCCGTGACCGGGCCGGAACCCGCCCGGCCGCCGGTCGGCGTTCACCAGCCGCGACCGCACCGCACACCCGATTTGGTGATCTCCTCGTCACCGGACCAGCGGGCGTCCCGAGCACAGAACGTCAACCCTCAACCGAGGTCGCACAGATGCTCGTGGACGCGCATCGATATCGCTGAACCGCGCCTTCGTTAGCGGGCGCGGCGTAGTGCGGTGAACTGAAGCGCTGCGAAGCCGGCGACCACGATGGCCTGGAGCACCGCCCACACGGCCCCGACGGTGCTCAGCGAGAACCAGCCCACGAGCACCGTGAGGACACTCAGAATCGTCCACAGCGAGTTCGCCTCGACCACGGTCACCACAGCGACCCGCCTGGGCCGGGCGGGCATCGAGATGGCCCATACGGCAGCGGCGTACGCCAGGAGAAACGCCCCCAGGGCCCGTCCGGTGGTGGCGTCGAGTCCGAGCAGGTCCTGAAGCGGAGCGGCAAGAGCGAGGTAGAGCAGACCGTTGGCGCCAGTCGTGATGGCGTCCGCGCGCAGCACCAGTCGCAGCAGGCGGCCGGCATCGGCGAACAGGCCGGCGGAGTTGTGGCTCGTGGCCGTGTTGGTCATCGGAGTCCTCGTTTCCGGGGTTGTTGACCTCGATGACCTCGACGCTAAGGGCGACCGGTCGTCAAAGCCGATTACCCGGCAGGTAGCCGCGGCCGGACCGGAGGACGGGATCAGTGCCCGGTGGCCTTGTCCCGCACTTGCGCAGTGGCCTGCTGCGCGATCTGCGGCGCGGTCTGCGCGACCCGCTGCCACTTGGCGGGCGGAGGCACGTTCCTGGCGCGGCGGCGGACCAGAACGGCCCGCCTGGCGGGGCAATTGACGCCGCGGATACAGGACGAAACTCCCTCTTATACGCTCACGCCGCGCGGGATGCAAGCGGCCTGCGACCAGTGAACCCAGTTCGGAATTGGCTCATTCATGAGAGGAGAACAGGGTGCCATATCGCGGTCCAGAGGCACCGGTGTAACCTTGATCAGCATTGCGGTCGGTTCGCGTGCGTGATCCGTAGGTGGTGAGATTCCTTGGCATTCCTGTGGGGGCGTCCCTCTACATCCGGGCCGTAAGCGCACCTTTCGATCGCGTGTGGCCCCGGTCGCAGCCGGGGGAGGACGAGCCCTGCCGATCCGCGAGTTCGTGCAGTTCACGCGAGGGGTGAGTGATTGACACGTTCACTGTGGTGAGAATTCTGTTCCTTGCACTCGTTGCTCGACCGAATGACCATGACATATGCCCGAAACCCGGATGATTCGGAAGGTGGTCCAAAGGCCGCTGTTGCGATGAAACGAACATCAGCGTGCCCTTGATCGCCGGAACCTGGCAGCTTCCCCCCTTGCCCCTGGCAGGCCGAACCGTGAGAGCGGACACCATGACGAATGATCTACCGCCGACGAATCACTTGCTGTCCCTGTCGACGGACGATTTCATCGCCGGCTTCGACGCGGTCGCGTCCAAGTTCGACTCCGCGACCTTCCCGCAGCAGAAGCTCCCCCCTGACAGCTGGGCGCTCCTGGTGAGGGCCGGGGTCCGGCTTCCGACTCTGCCCCGGCGGTACGGAGGCCGCGACAGCGGCGTCGAGATGTGCCGGATCGTCGAGACGGCCTCCGAGTGGAACCTGGCGCTGGGCGTCTATGTGATCGTCAACACGGCGCTGTCGCTCCTACCGGTGGTGAAGTGGGCCGGTGAAGAGGTCAAGCAGGAAATGCTGCCGCTGTTCGCCGGTGACGCCCCGGTGATGGCCGGACTTGCGGCGACCGAGCCGGGTGCCGGCTCGGCCCTGTCGGCCATGACGACCACCTTCGAGGAGGTCGAGGGAGGCTACCGGATCCGCGGTCGCAAGCACTGGCAGGCTCTCAGCTCCTCCGCACACTGGTGGCTGGTCCTCGCGAAGAACGCACACCGTCGCGAGTACGGCTACTTCGTCGTCGAGCGCAGCGAGGGTTTCCGCACTGTCGAGCTGTACGAGGCGGTCGGGCTGAAGCTGCTGGACTACGGTGTCAACGACATCGATGTGATCGTTCCCCGGCACCGGCGGATCGACGCCGAGGAAGCGGGCCTGGACTCGGTGGACGTCTTCCTGGCGTCGCGGGCGCTGCTCGCGGCGGCGGGGTCGGGATTCCTGCGCCGCATCAGCCGGGAGGCGCACACGTACGTCGACGGTCGCCAGATCGGACGGAAGCCGCAGTCCAAGATCGGGTTCGTCAACTACAGGCTCGCGGCCATCGACACCTCCGCCACCATCTGCGAGGCGCTCAGCCACTACCTGCAGACGATGCTGGACGTCAAGGGCGACATGACCCCCGCGTTTCCGGCGGTGCAGGCTCTCAAGACCGTCGCCACCGAGCGGATGATCAGCGCGGCTCAGCACTACCAGCAGCTGACCGGCGCCGAGGGATATCGCTGCGGATCGCCCACCAACATCGCCGGTCAGGCATTCCTGGACACGCGGGTCTTCAGCATCTTCGACGGCAACAACGACATGCTCAGCCAGCAGCTCACCGCCTACTGCCTGACCCGGCGGTCCGGCCGGGCGCTCAGCGAACTGCTGGCCGAGTGGCCGCTCACAGCGCCCGCGGTCGCAGCGCTCGAGACGGACCTGAGCTTCCTCGACCAGCGCCTGGGCCAGGCGCAGCAGGTCCTCGCCGGCCGCGCCATCGCCTACCTGTTCGCGATCACCCAGGTCCTGAAGTGGGCCGACGAGACCGGCGCCGATCCGGCAAGGGTCCGGCCCGCCATCGAGTTCCTCAGGAGCGACATCGCCGGTGTCGCCGCGGAGTTCCGCCTGTTGGCCACCGGGATACTCGACACCTATGGCGCGGCAGGCGGGCACCGGGCCTCGCGACCCGGGGCCGCGGACGAGCCCGGCTCGCGAGATCCGGCCACCGCGGCCGCCGCCGCTCACCCGCACCTGCCGGTGCCGCCCTCGGCACCTCCAGGAGCCTCCCTTGGAGAGCCTGAGCCTTTGACCGGGCCCTTCGCCGGGGAGGCCCGGAGCGCGGTGCCGGGATCGGGCCCGGTCCGTTTCCCCTGGCCTCCCACTGGACCCGTCGGCTAGCGCGACAGGCCCTCGCGGCGGTGGATCAGGTCGACGAGGTCGGCCGCCCTGCGCTTCATGAGATCCAGTCCGGCCTTGCCCCACGGGCGCGGTTCGCTGTCCACGACGCAGATCGTGCCGAGAACCGTGCCCGTGCGGTCGGTCAGCGGAGCTCCTGCGTAGCTGCGGACCATGAGCGCGTCGACGATCGGATTGCCGGCGAAACGCGGATAGTCGAGGACATCGTCCAGGATCAGGGCCTTGCGCCGGACGACGACATGCGGGCAGTAGCCGGCGTCGAGGGGCACTCTCGCATCGAGGACGCCGCCCACGACCTCGGCGTCGGCCGGTGACGTGTGAACGCCGCAGATGAACTGATCGTCGCCGACGAGGTTCACGAAGGCCACCGGTGTGCCGGGAAGTCCCACGAGCTCCTGCGCGTCCAGCGCGACTCTACGGGCGAACTCATCGAATTCGCGCTCCCGCGACTGCCCCAAGCCGAGCTCTCGCAGGCGCGCCGCTCGCCGGGGCGCTTCGTGGTCGAGCGGCATCAAGGGGCGAGCCGAGAATCCGTCTGCCTGGTCATTGGGCGGGTACGTCACGGGGGCCTCCATATGGCCGAGTGCGAAGATGGGCGAGGATTCACTGGATTCGAATCCGGATCCGGAGACAAAGCGGCTTCGGCGCGGACTCGGGCTTCCTGCTTGTACTGCGGTTCTGTCAAATGGACACAGAGGGGGCGGCCGCGAGAAGATGCCGGATCAGGGCCCGCAGCGCCGAAACGGCGGAGTCGCGGTCACGCGCGTCGCACGGCACGATCGGCACGCGCGGGTCGAGCTTGAGAGCGGCCCGCACTTCGTCGGATCCGTAGCGGAACGCGTTGTCGAACTCGTTGATCGCGACGAGGAACCGGACTCCCCGGCTCTCGAAGAAGTCGACGGCCTCGAAGCAGTCCTCCAGGCGGCGGGTGTCGGCGAGCACGACGGCGCCCAGCGCGCCGGCGCACAGTTCGTCCCACATGAACCAGAACCGCCGCTGCCCGGGCGTCCCGAACAGGTAGAGGACGATCCCGTGCCGCCCGATGGTGATTCGGCCGAAGTCGAGCGCCACGGTGGTGGTGGACTTGTGCTCCACCCCGTCGAGGTCGTCGATTCCGACGCTGGCCGAGGTGATGAGTTCCTCGGTGCTCAGCGGCTCGATCTCGCTCACCGCACCGACGAACGTCGTCTTCCCCACGCCGAAACCGCCGGCTATGAGGATTTTGACCTGGGTGGGGAGCACCTCAGATTTGTTGTAGGCCATCGAGCAGCTTCTCCAAAAGGGCTCGGTCGGTGGGATCGGCCGCGGTTCGCGGCGCGTGGGCGGTCATCGCCCGGCTGTCCACCAGATCGGAGATGAGGACCTTGGTGACCACCACGGGAAGCCGCAGATGTGCGGCGACCTCGGCGACCGAGGTCGGCGTGCGGCACAGTTCGAGCGCTTTGGCGTGCTCCGGGTCCATCGCGCCTGGATGCGTGCCGACCGCCACCACCAAGGACAGCAGTTTCAGATCGACGGTCGGATGGGTGCGGCCGGAGGTCACCGCGTACGGCCGCACCAGCAGCCCGGCGTCGTCGTCGACCCAGACCTCGTCCTCTCCGGCCGTCAAAACGCTCGGTTCCGGTCGCTCGGCACGGCCGCCGGCCGTGCCGCGGTGTGCAGGAACGGCCGGACGGCCTTGATCAGCCGGGCCATCTCGAAACCGACGACGGCCGGGTCGGCCTCCTCCTCCGCCAGTACCGCGAGCACTGAGTTGTAACCCGCCCAGGAGATGTACAACTGGCTGGACTTGAGTTCCGCGACGACCTGCCGCACCTCGTTGCTGTCGTCGAACTTCGTTCCGGCGCTGCGCGCTATGGAGAAAAGCCCGGACGCGAGCGCGGCGAGATGTTCGGCGCCGGCGCGGTCGAAGCCGTCGGCGGCCTTCATCATGCCGTCGGACGACAGCAGCACGCTGCCGCGAATCAACGGAACCTCCTCGCCCAGCCCTCGCAACAACCAAGCGAGATCTTGAACCTGGTTCGGGGAGACGCCACTCAACGGATACTCCTTGTCATAGGTGATTCTCGTCAATTCTCACGGTCGAGGTCTTCGGCAGGACCGTCATTCTCCTCGGCGCTGCGCAAGCCCTTCTTGAACGCCGCCATGAAGCCGGTATTGTATTCGACTTCTTGATCATCCTGCTGGGCTGCGGGCGCATTGAGCAGTTCGGGTGCCAGGCTGGCCTGGGCCTGGCGCTGCGGCAATGGCGGCCGCTCACCGGCGGCGCCCGGAAAGGCCGGCGCGGTCAGGGGGTCCGGCGCGGTCAGGGGGTCCGGCGCGGCCGCCGGCGGCCCGGACGCGGGCAGGGGCGAGGGCCGGCGCTGGGAGTCCTCGGCCGCGGAGGGCGGCTGGGGCGGCATGGGGGTGCCGAGGGCATCGCGCCCATCCAGCGGCGGACCCGGCCGGGACTGGACGCCCTGGCCGGAGCCGGAAACGCGCGCCGGCAGCGGGTCCGCGAGACTCGCGGCCGGTGGCGCCGCGGCGGCGGCCACCGGTTCCGCCTGGGGCCCTGTCTCGGACTCCTCCGCCTCCCCGCCGTCCAGTTCCTTCGGAACGACGACGATGGCCTGCGTACCACCGTAGACATTGCCCCGCAGCTGGACGCGGACCCTGTGGCGGTGAGCGAGCGCGGCGACCACCAGGAGCCCGATCCGCCCGTCCTTCAGAAGTTCCTCGGTGTCGGCCCGCTCGGGGTCGGCGAGCAGCGCGTTCAGCCGCCGCTGGTCTTCCTGCGGGATGCCCAGGCCGCGATCCTCCACTTCGATGGCCATGCCGGCGGTGACCCTCTCGAAGCGAATGAACACCT
This sequence comes from Spirillospora sp. NPDC046719, assembly GCF_040645715.1. Lineage (NCBI taxonomy): Bacteria > Bacillati > Actinomycetota > Actinomycetes > Streptosporangiales > Thermomonosporaceae > Spirillospora > Spirillospora sp. NPDC046719. Next base: position 33,460 of record NZ_JBEYYT010000045.1, read on the forward strand.
GCGTCTGCGGCGGGGAGAACTTGGTGGCGTTCTCGACGAGCTCCGCCAGCAGATGGATGACGTCCGCGACCGCGCCGCCGTTCAGGCTCCCCTCGACCGGCGGCACCACCTTGACCCGGTGGTAGTGCTCCACCTCGGCGATGGCCGAGCGCAGCACCTCGTACACCGTGACCGGCTTGGTCCAGCGGCGCCGCGGCGCCGCACCGCCGATCACCGCGAGGCTCTCGGCCTGGCGGCGCATGCGGGTGCTGAGGTGGTCGACTCTGAACAGCCCCTTGAGGAGGTCGGGGTCCTCCACCTGGTTCTCGAGCTCGTCGAGCCCCTGGATCGCCCGATGCGACAGCGACTGCAGCCGGCGTGCCAGGTTGACGAAGACCGCGACCCGCTGACTGCTTCCACTGGTGCCTTCGCGGCTCGCGGCGCCGACGACGGCGTTCCAGGCCGCGCTCTGCGCCTTCCGCAGCTCGTGCACGAGATGCAGGTAGGGGTCGGCGCCGGCGGGGGGCGGGAAGTCCTCGCCGCTCAGGGTGGCCGTCCCACCGGCGCGGAGCCGCTCGGCCAGCCGTTGCAGGTCCTGCCGTCCCTGGACGATCAGGAAACCGAGCTCACCGAGCCGCCCCTGCGTGTACTCCCGATCGCGGAGGACCGACTCGGTGCACTGCCGCTGCATCCGGCGGGTCGCCGCCTCTGTCACGACGAAGGCGACTCCCAGGGTGATCACGGCCCCCACAGCCACCATGGCCAGCTGCAGCCGCATCCCCTGGCTCACGACGGTGCCGTCGTAGAGAACCGCCACAGCGGCGAGACCGAGAAACCCCATCACAGCCGTCGGGAGCAGGGAAATGGATAGGTGAAGGGCGCGCATTCTGCTCTGCCGGCGTATACCATGGGCCGCTGGCCTGCCGGTTCGCCGGACATCACGGCGGTCGGCGCCGGCAGTGGAATGAGGGAAATCGTGCATCGGCATCCTCGGTGCGTCGACGGCAGATCACAACATTGATGAATGCGTACTCTCGCATGGGCACAGCCCGTGTCTAGGCTGTCACAACACCTCAATGCGGAAGTACGGATTGTCGATATTGTCGCGACCTGACCCACCACGACGTCATCTCATTGGGGTTCGGCGCCGATGGTGCGCGGCCGTGGAGATGCGTTCGCCCGGCGTCACGACGCCGGCACACCACCACGACCCAGACCAAGAGCCGAGGTGCTCTCCCGCCCTCGATCAGGTGCGGCGTCAGGCCGTTGGTGCGGAACATACCGTGCTGGGCCGTGATCTTGCGGAGCCGTCAGCAGGTGAGAGAGGCGGTGCCGGGCAGGCACTGGCGCCGGGCTTGGACGGTCGCGGCCTCCACCGTCTGGGAGATCCTCAACGCCGCCGGAGCCGACATGGGGACGGAGTGGGGTGAAGCGGACGGTGGGCAAGCCGGGCGAACTCGCGTTCGCCCTGGTCAGGGGTGGTGGGTCGCGTGGGACTCGAACCCACAACCTACGGATTAAAAGTCCGGAGCTCTGCCAATTGAGCTAGCGACCCGTCTTGCAAGCGTACCGAGAGCGGGGCGGGGTTCGCGACGGGGTTACCCGGCGGGGGTGAGGCGGACGGGGAGGTGCTTGAGGCCGTTCTGGAAGTTGGAGGCGAGGCGGACGGCGGGGCCGGTGCGCTCGATGCGCAGGGGGAGGAGCTCGCGGAAGACGGCGCGCATCTGGGTGCGGGCCAGGTGGGCGCCGAGGCAGAAGTGGGGGCCGAAGCCGAAGCTGACGTGGTCGTTGGGGGTGCGGGAGACGTCGAAGCGGTCCGGGTCGGGGAAGACGGTCTCGTCGCGGTTGGCGGACGCGTGGTAGACGACGACCTTCTCGCCGGCCTTGATCTCGCGGCCGGAGAGGGCGAGGTCGCGGGTGGCGGTGCGGCGGAAGTCCATGACGGGCGGCCAGTAGCGGAGCATCTCGTCGACGGCGGTGGGGAGGAGCGACGGGTCGGCGCGCAGGCGGGCGAGTTCGGACGGGTGGTCGAGGAGGGTGAGGAGGCCGCCGGGGATGCCGTTGCGGAGGGTCTCGTTCCCGGCGACGGCGAAGAGGAAGAACATGTTCTCGAACTCGTGGCCGGTGAGGCCGCCCTGGAGCATGCGGGACATGATGTCGTCGGTCGGGTGCTCCTTCTTGACGGCCGCCAAGGCGTGGGCGTAGGCGAACATGTCCGCCAGGGCGGCGTAGGAGCGCGGGTTGACGGGACGGCCGTCCGGGTGGGTGAACGAGGCGGGCCGGTGCCGCATGGCCTTCTGCGCCATGGGGCTCATGGACGCGGTGTCCGCCGTGGACAGGCCGGCGTACTCGTCGTCCTGGTAGCCGATGACGCGGGACGCCCAGTCGTACAGGAGCCGGCGGTCGCCGTCGGGCACGCCCATGATGTGGGCGAGCGTCCAAACGGGCAGGTCGGCGGCCAGTTCGACGAAGTCGGTGTCCTGGCCGAGGGCGGAGGCGACGAGGTCGCGCGCCCGCCGGTCGATGGTCTCCTCCAGGGCGCGGACGGCGCGGGGGGTGAAGGCGGCGGCGACGATGCGGCGCAGGCGGGAGTGGTCCGGCGGGTCCTGGTTGAGCATCATCGCGCGGACGAACGCGAGGTCCTCGGGGGTGTCGGGGTCGCGGATCTGGGTGGCGCCGAGGTTGGACGAGAAGAGGTCGGGGGAGCGGAGAACGTGTTTCACGTCGGCGTGCGAGAAGACCGCCCAGTAGCCGGTGCCGGCGGGCCAGGGGCCGACGGCGGGTTCGGGGATCCAGGCGACGGGGGATTCGGCGCGGAGTTTCCTGAACGCGTCGTAGGGGACCCCCGTGGCGTAGGTGGCGGGGTGGAAGATCTCCTCGTGCATGCCCACAGCGTGCATCATGACGGTGTGACGGTGAAGCCTGAAGACGCTGCCGGGATCCTTCGTGACAACTTCGCGCCCTGGGTGCTGGAACTGGGGTTCGTCGTAGAGGAGGTGGGGGAAGGGGCCGCGGTGCTGCGGCTGCCGTGGTCGGACCGGCTGGCGCGCGAGGGCGGCGCCATGTCGGGGCAGGCGCTGATGGCCGCCGCCGACACCGCCGTGGTCATCGCTGTGGCGGGCGCCAAGGGCGGCTTTGTGCCGATGACCACGGTGCAGCTCAACACGGCGTTCATGCGGCCCGTGGTGGGGACGGACGTCCTGGTGACGGTGAAGCTGGGCAAGCTGGGGCGCACGCTGGCGTTCGCCGACATCGTGATGGCGGCGAACGGCGCCACCGTGGCGCAGGCCAGCGCCGTGTACGCGATCATCGGGTGACATGACCCGAATCGAGACGGTGAAGGTGCCGGACGGCGAGTTCCGGCTGCACGTGTGGACGCCCGAGAGCGGCCGGGGGCCGGGGATCCTGCTCATCCAGGAGATCTTCGGCGTCGGCGAGTACATGGGGGCCGTGGCCGGGGACCTGACGGCCATGGGCTACGTGGTGGCCGCCCCGGACATGTTCTGGCGGATCGAGCCGAACTGGACGACGCGGCACACCGAAGAGGCCCTGCCCAAGGGGATGTCCATGGTCTCCCAGTTCGACTGGGACAAGGGCCAGGACGACGTGGAGGCCGCGCTGGAGGCGCTCAAGGGCCTGCCCGAGGTCGACGGCCGGATCGGCGTGCTCGGGTTCTGTTTCGGCGGGACGCTGGCGTATCTGCTGGCCACGCGGGCCGAGGCGGACGCCGTCGTGTCGTTCTACGGCAGCGGTGTCCCGGGTGCGCTGGGTGCGCTGGACGCGGTGCGGTCGCCGTTGCAGTTCCACTTCGGCGGGTCCGACGACTACATCCCGAGGGAGGACGTCGCGGCGGTGGAGCGCGCCGTCGCGGGACGGGACCGGACGGAGATCCACGTCCAGGAGGACGGCGGCCACGCCTTCCACAACCGGAAGGCGCCGATGTTCTACCAGCCGGAGCCCGCGGACCGGGCGTGGCGGCTCACGGAAGATTTCCTACGCCGCTACCTGCCCGTCTCATAGCGCGGTCTACAGGCACCAGCTAGGGAGCGGCTCGGTTTCGGTGAGCCAGGCTGCGGGCGGGCGTCTGACGATGCCGCCGACTATCGCGCACGTGGTGTCGATGTCGCCGCCTGCGGAGGCCGTCGTCCAGAACGCCCGTTCGTAGTCGCCCAGGTGCCGCGCCGCCGCCCAGAGGGTGAACGGCACCGTGTCATGTGCGGCGACCTGGCGGCCGTTGCCCAGGACGGCCGCGGCGGTGGCGGGGTCGCCGATGGTCAGCAGCCGGCGTGTTTCGGCGATGCCCTGGCGGACCGTGCCTTGTGGTGTGCGCGCCAGTACCTCGTCGAGGAAGCCGCCCGGTGACGGCTTGCCGGGAGCGCTCCGCCTTGGACCCGCGAACGCGCTCCCGCCCC